>JABDCY010000005.1:0-19237 GCA_013287855.1 Candidatus Babelota bacterium
ACGTCGGTGGACTTGCGCTCCACCTTTTTTATATTTTTTGGATTAACCGTTTCGTCTTTCGGTCTTGACCCCTCTTCACCACCTTCTTGCGCCCAGAGTGATAACGCACATAAAAATAGGATACTTATTATTTGTTTTTTCACGCTTGCTCCTTTTTAAGATAAATTATTCAGACTTATGGTTCGACTGGGCTCACCACGAACGGGTTTTTATTAGATAATGATAATATATCTCAAACAAGATTAAACCTTTTTGATTCTGCTTAAGATAATCTTTTCCTGCGATAGCAAGCCCCGAATCATATTACACATAATGTCTATTAATTCCGTTCGTGGTGAGCCCAGTCGAACCATAAGTCCTTTAAAAAAATTGTGTTTCGTTTTTGAAAAGTTAGTCTTACCATATCATCAGATACTAGATAACAAAAAGGGCTTGTTATTCACAAGCCCTTTGCATAATCATGAATGTAAATAATTTAATCTTCGCGTCTTTTACCCATAAATTGCAGCAATGATAGAAACAGATTAATAAAATCGAGATACAAAGTGAGGGCACCAAAAAGAGCAATTTTGTTAGCCATTTCTCGGTCCATAAGGAATTGGCGCGACATATCCTTTAGTTTTTGCGTATCATAAGCTACGAGTAAGCTGAACACCACAACACCAACTGCAGAAATTGCATAGGCAAGACCTGGACTTTGCAAGAACATATTCACCAGCATTGCTAATATCATGCCAAACAATACCATGAGGCCAATACTGCCAACTGAAGTTAAATCAGCTTTGGTAAAATAGCCATACAACGCCATGCCTGCAAACATGCCTGCCGTCACAAAGAACGCCGCATACACTGATGTCTCTGTATACGCATATAGAATAGCAGACATGGTAACACCTACTGAAACTGCATAGGTGGCAAACAGCAGCACAGCTGTGATAAAACTCATACGTTGTAATAAAAAAGCTATGGCAAGCACAAGGCCAAGTTGTATAAATACAATTGCCATAACATACGCAGGATTGCTGAAAATAGATCTAAAAATTTCTGGTGATTGGTAAATGTAATATGCCACTGTTGCCGTTACTGCGAGCGCAGCCGCCATCCAACCATAAACTTGCGTCATGCTAAAGGATGCACGCTGCTCGGTTGCATATCCGGAATTAACCATACGATACCTTTCAAAATAGACTATGAAACTCTAACTCTCATATTCAAGGTATAGTCTTGTTGAGATTGTTGCAACATTTTGACGCTTGTCGATACACTTCTTGCATGACACTATTATAATATAGTACACCTATACCAATCATGTGCATTAAAAAAAGAGGGAAGTAGGATGAAAAAAGTACTTTTACCGCTTTGTAGCGGTATAGCAATTCTATTTTTGGCAAATTGGGGTACTCCCGAAAGCAGCACCGATGGACAACAAAAAAATTCGATAGATTTTTATGGGAAATTAGAAACTTGGCAAGGACAGTCGTATAAAGTAGAAAACATTTCCTTTGATCATCAGCGCTTTATGACGGTATATGACAAACCAGTGTACCAAGCCGGAGGGCCAGAAACCGCTGCGCCAGCTCCACAATATCAACTGACCCAAAATCCTATCACCGATTTTGTCAAAACAAAGATCGATTTGCATGAAGTAGCGTCTGTTGAAATTCCTAATCCCAATCAACGCTGGTCGCATAAAAAGAATAAAGGCAATCATGAAATCGAGTTTCTGGAGATCATCATTATAAGTAAAGACGCTCAAAAAACCAAAACAAGTTATCTGATTGAAGCTCGCAAAAAATTATATTGCGATCGCAGCATTGCACAAGATCAACGCGAAGTGCCACTGACGGCGATTAAAAAGCTCACCATTGAAGGATTTAAATATTGCGAGCCGGGGACCAAAAAATGCAGACCGGTAGAAGAAACACACGCGCCAACACCATCGACACTTCCCGTTGCATAGATTTTTTTGATGACATGAGTAAACTATAATGATCAAAAAAAAGATAAAGGAATGCATATGGCAATAACGTCACTTACGAACGAAAATTATAAGCAAGAAATTGAACAATCAACAAAAAATGTCGTCATCGATGTCTACGCTTCGTGGTGCGGACCATGTCAAATGATGGCACCAATCTTTGATGAACTCGCCAAAGAACTTGAAGGCAACTATAAATTCGCAAAATTAAATGTTGATGAAGCACGAGATCTATCGATTAAATTTGGTGTCACTTCGGTACCAACATTCTTATTCATCAAAAATAATCAAGTTGCCGGCCGAGAAACAGGCTACATGGATAAGCAGGACTTGGTCGATGCTATTAAAAAGTACTTGGGATGATTTCATATACAAATCATAATAATGAAGACCAGAAAGCACCAAAAATATTCGCGCTTTTTAAGGTATGCAAGATGAAACTGAAAACTTTATTTTTAAGCTTTCTTCTCATGACAACGCAACCAATATTGGCAATGCAGAAGAATTATATTCATTATCATCTCACCTTAAAAAAATATTACAATCCTGATGCAGGCAACAGCACCATTAATATACATAAAACTATCGACTCACACACAACAACAGTTCATGGAAAATCGATTACGAGCACAACTGACGAGCGCCTTAGTTTTAATCCAAAAAAAACTCTATTAAAGCCAAAAAGTGCATTGCGCATTGCATTGCAAAAGCTCCTTGAGACGTGTCCAAAATACGAATCAAATTCTCAAAGACTCGACGTTATCAATGGCTCCGAGTATGAAGCTCATTTAAATTCAGAGAAAAAGATAATATCTGGACTTTACAATAATTTCGAGATCGAAGAGGATGAGAAACGAACTGACGAAACACGTTTCTTAACAGATGAAACTCTTTTGAGCAATATCGTGGAAGCTATAACATTGTTTGATAATGTGGACCAGCCAGAAGAATCTTCTAAGTAATCTATGCAACCCTTAAGGAAATTGATTTTGGCAGAAGATCTAGAATAGGAAAATAAAGTGATTGAGAATTAAAGTTATTTAACTTTTTTTATCCTGCACAGAGACACCGAGCGCTAGAAGCTGATCGCGAATCTTATCAGCTTTTTTCCAATCTTTTGCTGCTCGCGCCTCTTCGCGCTCTTGTAAGAGATGTGCAATTTCTGGTGTAATTTCTACCGTCTTTTCTGGCAACATCTGGAGCGGCAAGCCAAGCACTTCTTGCAGGAGATATTTAAGTGCACCAGCTTGATAGGTATCTTTTTCAAGATCGGAGAGCACTTCAAAAATAACTCCCCACATGCCGACCGTATTAAAATCATCCAGCACAAATTCCATAATTTTTTTGCCAACTGACACTTTTTCAAATTCAGCGCTCGTCATTGGCGTTGCTTGCACACGCTCAAAAGCACGACATAAGCGTTGGTAACTTTTATGCAAGCTTTCAATATCTTCAAACGCAAAATCGAGTGGGGAGCGATAATGATGATTCAGGAAATAAAAGCGTAATAATGTGGGATGCACTTGTTGGAACACATCACGCAGCGTGAAAAAATTACCCAATGATTTTGACATTTTTTCTTTGTTGATGCGCACAAAGGCATTATGCAACCAATAGCGCACAAATGGTTCACCAAACAACCCTTCAGATTGTGCGATCTCATTTTCATGATGCGGGAAAATCAAATCAGCGCCACCACCGTGGATATCGAGATGTTCGCCTAAAAATTTTGCAGCCATCGCCGAACATTCGATATGCCAGCCAGGGCGTCCCCAGCCCCACGGACTTTTAAAGAACGTGCCTTCTACTTCACCCTTCCATAATGCAAAATCGAGTGGATCTTCTTTTTTGTCGTTTATTTCTACACGAGCGCCAGCGCGTAGCTCATCTAATTTTTGTTTGGAAAGTTTGCCATAATCAAGGGCTGTGTCGATTCTAAAATAAACATCACCGTCAACCCAATATGCTTTGCCCGCATCAATGAGTCCTTGCACAAATGCAATAATTTCGGGGATTGTTTGGGTGACGAGGGGTTCGTAGGTAGGAGCAACGCAATGTAGCTGGTGCATATCTTCGTGATAAGCTTTCATGAATTTTTTTGCCACCTCGTGATATTTGAGCCCATCACCGAATTCACGTTGTGCGCGATTAATGAGTTTGTCATCAATGTCGGTAAAGTTACGGCAGTAGGTAACGTTGTAGCCCAAAAATTTTAGTAACCGATAAACAAAATCAAATGACACTGCCGATCTGCCGTGGCCCACATGGGAATAATCATAGGGTGTGATGCCACACACATACATGCGTACCTTGCCGGGTTCGATGGGATTAAGAAGTTCCTTAACGGCTGACATTGAATTTAATAATTTCATTAGTTCGACCTACAGAAAGTTTTTACAAAAAACCGCTCATGTGGTGTCATTCTAACGTCCTCCATTTTTTACGCAATGCCAAAATTGAAATTGCGCACGAAAGAGTAACCTGCAGACTGGCTAAATTCAAAAAAATCGGTATCTTATATTCACTTCCTTACGCGCATAATTATTACTACCGCGCAAAATGAGCAAAAATATACCAAGATCTTTCGGGAGCTTAATAAATGATACCAGTGATAAAACGATCTACTGTTTTTGCAGTTATCCTCTGCATTTCACTGTTTATCCCAGTAATGAACGCACGCGTTTCTACGGATAATCAAAAAAAGCAAGAAGAACAAGCCGAAGTTATCGACTTTGAAGATACTCAGTATCACAATGATGAAAACGATGATCTTTCATTATTGCAAGAAGACGAATTCGACGATAAAAATCAAGAAACTGAAGAAGAACAAGAAGATGAAACATATGCTTTTAGAACGATTAATGACATTATCGTTTCTGGCAACAAGATGATTTCAAAGGAGGCGATTCTTAATTTTGTTCCATTCAGAAAAGGCGACGCTTTTGATCCTCACAAAACCAGTACCATAATTCACAATTTATACACCTCACTCAAGAGGTTTAAAAATATTCAAATCCTAGGCGAGTTCACCGACAATGGACACCTCAATGTGCATATCGTGGTCGAAGAAAAGCCGATCGTTAAAGATCTCATTTTTAAGGGCAATAACAACTTAGCCGAAACTGATATTCGCAAAAAAATCGATTTTGATATTCCTGCTATTGATGAAGCTGAACTGAAAAAATATGCACTCAAAATACAAAAATTATATCGTGAAAAAAATTACCATCGTGCCGTTGTTGAGCCAATCTTGGAGCTCGATGAACAGAATAAAGCTCGTGTTATTTTTAACATCACAGAAGGCAAAAAAACATTAGTAAACCGTATCTTATTTGCTGGCAATAAACATGTAAGCGGCAGAGAGCTGCGCAAGATTTTGTACACGCGTGAAGATTGGATTCTTGGTTTTCTTGATAATGCGGGTGGTTATTTGCCTGAAAAAACAGAAGCTGACCGCCATTTGATTGAAACTTATTATCAAAATAATGGATTTTTTAAAGCCAAAGTTGTTGATGCTGAAGTTATAAAAGATGCTTGCGGCGACAATATTACTCTGATATTTCATATCGAAGAAGGTGATTGCTTCACGATCAGTGAAGTCACCGTTGACGGTCAAGGCATTTTGAATGAGGAATATGTCCTCAAGCGCATACCAGTTCAAGTTGGTGATGCCTTTTCTCGTGAAAAGATTGGTGATGCTATCAAAGCGCTCGAAATGCTCTGGGGAGATTTTGGTTATATTTATGCTCACGTTGAACCAGGTATTATTCCGGACGAGGAAACACGCACCATCAAAGTTTCATTTGAGACAGACCTAGGCAGCAAAGTATTCCTTAACAAACTCAACATTATTGGTAACCGCAAGACGCGTGATCGCATTATTCGTCGCCGACTACTTCTCGAAGAAGGTTCCCTGCTTACTCATTTTGGTATGGAAGAATCAAAAAATCGAGTTTCCTCGATGGGTTATTTTGATGTGCGCGATGGGGTTAACTGGAAACTTCGTCGTATCGATAGTGAACATGCTGATCTTGATTTGATCGTCAAAGAAGTAAAAACAGGACATGCTAATTTAAAACTCGGTTTTGGTGGATCGGCGCTTTCGATGCAAACTCCTGGCGGCAGCGCTTCACTTGGTATAGAAATTGCTGATACCAACTTATTTGGTAGCGGACTACAATTTACGTTCCAAGGTAATTTAGCAAAAGATGAACAAAATCTTCTCTTTAATCTCACGGAACCATGGCTTTTTGATAAGCCGATTTTAGGTGCCTTTGATATGTATCATCGTCGCCCAAGTTATGATGAGCTGAGAAGCACCGAACCGGTAAACGAAATATTAACTGGCGGATCGCTCACGTGTGGATTTGTGACACCAATTCTCTTTGACACCCAAGTAATTTTTAAAGGTGGTATCGATAGTTTAGATTATCAAAAACGGCCAATCTCGCTCATTCGCGAATCACATGTTGGCACCGATGCAATCAATCTAGAATATCAAAGCATTCTAGACAGAGAATTCCAGCCCGTTGATTTTGTTTGGTTTGCGCTCATATTCAGCCAAGACAAACGCAATAATCCGATGCACCCAAGTCGCGGCGTGCGCTGGCTTTTGAGCTCACGATTTGGTATTCCTTCACTTGGCTATAATGTTGGATTCCACAAATTAGATCTTGATTTCAATTGGTGGACACCACTCATTGGTGAAAATGATCTGGTGCTTCACTTTAGAACGTACCTTGGTGTTATTTCACACGTTCGTAATCACATCATTCCATACCGTGAACTGTTCCACATTGGTGGTCCTGCAACCGTACGCGGCTGGCTATTTGGTCAGCTCAGTCCACTCTTCTTGCGCGACTCAATTGGTGGTAAAAAAGCATTATTTGTTAATCTGGAAATGATCTTCCCTATCACGCCTGATTTTAATACCAAAGCTCTGGTGTTCTATGATGGCGGTTGCGGTTGGGACAACCCATACACACAATTTATTACACCAGTATTGTTATCTAATAATTGTTTTAACTATCGACATTCGGTGGGTGTTGGCTTGCGTATGCTCAGCCCTGCACCGGTGCGTATCGACTGGGGCTTTAAGCTTGATCGCAGAAAGCGCTTAGGCGAGCCTCCATATGAAGTACATTTTGGTATGACGTACGATTGGTAAACAAAAAGGCCCGAATTAATTCGGGCCTTTTTTTATGCCTTATGAAGCGCTCACCGGCTTAAAAGCTGGTGTATCGCGCGGAATTCTTCGAAGCCAGAAATAGTGACCCTACTACGCTCTACGAGCTTGCAAGGGTTCTACCCTGCCATTCATCCCCAGCCTTGAAAGACATGGGGTTTTCTGGCGAAGTAGAATAAAAACGATATTGCGCGTTTAGACTGTCTTCATCAACGTATGATTGCAAATTTGCAAACTCACAAAGTAAGCTAGATAAAAATAGAGATGATGGAGACATTCATGAAAAAAAGAAAGTTTTTTTATCTCGTTCTGGGCACCAACATTTTTTTTGTCGTCCTGCAAATTCACAAACATAGTCAACTGGTGAAACTCTCGTATACCAAACAAAAAACAGAACGCGATCGCGACGCCCTTCTCAAACAACGAGAACAACTCACGCAACGACTTAATGCTCTTAAATCTCCTGAAGTTATCAAAAAATATGCACAACAAGATCTTGGCATGGAGGAACTTTCTCTGCGCAATGTTAAGCAATTACCACCAGCAGGAGTAGCATGAATAGTTCTTATAAAGTTCGTGGCACCGGATTATTTTTTTTGTTCTGCACCCTCTATGGCATCATCGTCCTCAATCTATATATCATCCAAGTATTGCATCACGAATTTTATATCGATCTTAAACAGAAACAATGTTATGTAACCGTGACTACAACACCCGCACGAGCACCTATTGTTGACCGAACCGGCACAAATTATTTGGCTATTAATAAAGATAGTATTGCTGCATTCATCTTACCGCGCAATCTTGAAAATCGCGCTGACACCCTGCGCTTTCTTGCAACTCATTTTCCAAAAGCGCGTGAACGATTTGAGCACCACCAACATGATCATTTTATGTATGTGCAACGGCGACTGACGCCAGAACAGCAGGAGCTTATAACAGCAGCAAATAATCTCGATCTTAAATTTCTGCAAGAACCCAGCCGCTATTACCCCATCGCTGGCACTGGTCCACTCATCGGCATCACCGACATTGATAATCATGGACTTTTTGGTATCGAGCTCCAATACAATGACACGCTTGCAGGCAAACCGACTACCTACTCATTAGCGCGGGATGCACGCTCGAACCATTTTTATTTTAATAAAGAAACAAAAGTTGAAGGCAAAGAAGGTCAGCCGATCATGCTTACCATCGATGCCACGTTACAATTCATTGTGCAGCAAGAATTACAAAAAGGGTTGCAGAATTTATCCGCGCAAGAAGGTGCTGCCCTGGTGATCGATCCAGCAAGCGGCGACATTTTGGCGATGGTAAACTTGCCAGACTTTGATCCCAATAATCCCGAGACGCTCGAGCTTGAACGCGCAAAAAATAATATCATCACAGATACCTACGAACTTGGTTCCGTTATTAAAGTGTTTTCGGCACTTGCAGCATTGGAAGAAGGAGTGGTGACACCCGATGAGATCATCGATTGTAAAAACACAAAATCCACCTACATTGATGGGCGCAAAATAAATACCACACGTCCTGGCGGCTTAATCACCTTCTGCCAAGTAATAAAGACTTCCAATAATATTGGCACCGCAATTGTTGCCAAACGACTCGGAGAACCTTTATACGATCATTATCGGCGACTTGGTTTTGGTGAAAAAACAAATATTTCATTTCCTGGTGAACAAAAAGGATTTATAAATCCTCCGGAAAATTGGTCAAAACAATCGATTATTTCATTGTCCTATGGGTATGAAATTAGATGCACGTTATTGCAGCTTGCGCGCGCATTTTGTCTAATTGCTCGTAATGGTCAAGAAGTTGCTTTGCGGCTCATCATGGAGAAAAAAACTCAACCTGCATCTGAAGGGCGTTCATTGTACCGACCAGAAACCGTGTCAATGATTAAGTCAATCTTGGAACGCACCAACGCGCAACATCCGTGGATGAAAAAAAATCTTCTTGAACAATATCGCGTGATGAGTAAAACAGGAACCGCCAATTTGCTTATTGATGGCACTTATGATCCAATGCGCAACATATTTACCTGCGCTGGCATTGTTGAAAAAGATACCTATCAACGTGTTATTGTGGTATTTATTAAAGAAATTCCAAAAAAGAATGTGCTTGCATCCACCATTTCTATGCCCATTTTTGATGCAATCGCCGAGAAAGTAGTTTTACATGATAGAGTTTAAGAAATCTACAAGGAACTAATTACAATGGAAACCTCAAATATTCTTATCCCCGCAGATGTGCCTAAAAAACTGCATGCCGAATTTGTGGCGAACTACAATGCAATCACCCAAAATACCGGCAGATTATTGATGCTCACGGGTGATCAGAAAATCGAACATCTGAATGCAAATTATTATGGGCCTGATATTCATCCTGATGCGGCTAAACCAACGCATCTTTTTGAAATTGCGAGCAAAGGTCGCATTGGTGCTTTTGCTGCGCATCTTGGCCTCATCGCACGCTATGGCAATAATTATCCAACAATTAACTACATCGTAAAATTAAATGGCAAAACAAATATTGTACCTACAAAAATTCACGAGCCTTTGAGCAATCAACTGTGGTCAATGGAAGATGTCGTCCGCTTTAAAGAGCAGTCAGGACTGTTAGTGCGTGGTGTTGGCTATACCGTGTATCTTGGTAGTGAATTTGAAGCACAAATGCTACAACAAGCTGCTCAGATAGTTTTTGATGCGCATCAGCATGGACTCGTTGCCATTTTGTGGATGTACCCACGCGGCAAACAAGTGACTGATGAACGCTCAATAGATATGATTGCCGGAGCTGCCGGTGTTGCAAATGCGCTTGGTGCCGATTTTGCGAAAATAAATGCTCCACAAGCCGCGGACAGTAAAAAACAAGCAGAATTATTGCGCATTGCCACAACTGCTGCGGGCAACACAAAACTCATCTGCTCAGGCGGATCACGCATTGATCAAAAACTTTTTTTACAAGAGATGTATGGTCAGCTACACACAGGATACACGTGGGGAAATGCTATCGGCAGGAATATTTATCAGCGCTCTCTTGCTGATGCTATAGCCTATACGAAGGCTTTAGGTTCGATCATATTTGATAATAAGACTATCGACGATGCTCTGAAGCTCATAAAAAAATAATAACTCTTGTTCTATTGACTTTAAGTGAACTCGGAGCACATTCTTGTGATATGTACAATCCGGTCGTCCTGACCCTTCGACAAGCTCAGGACAGGGTGCCTGTGGTGAGCCTGACGAACCACGAGGTGTATCGAAGGATGTATCATAATTTATTAACTCGGATTTTATGGTTCGATACGATTTGCTTTGCAAATCACCCTTCGACAAAAAGCTCAGGGGAGCCTCACCAATTTTCCGATCATGGTGGGTGCCCGAACAACACGAGGGTATATCGAACCACATGAACGGTATAAAAAAAGGTATGTAGATTATGAAAGCACTCTCATTCTTAAATCCTGAGAAATTTGTCGCAGTTTCTTATCAAATTTTCTTAATAGTTATTAACTTAGGCATTTGTTTCTATTTGCTTGATAAATCAGCAGTCATTTCACGCGAGCCCGCACCGACAGTTTATGCTATTACCTCGGCTGATATACAACAAAGCGGCATAACCGCCCCGCATATGGTAGAAACGGGCATGTATATAGAAAATTTTCAAGAATTTGATTTGCTAAACAATCATTTCATCGTAAGTGCTGATGTATGGTTTAAATTTGATCCCAAAGTTATTTCCCTTGATATGATAGGAAAATTCTCGTTTGATAAAGGCGAGATTTTAACGATGTCAAAACCAGTGACAAAAATGATCGGTGATAAACTTCTTGCTGAGTATCGCGTACAACTTAAATTTAGTGCAAGCCTTAATCATCGCGTATTCCCTACTGGTGGTTATTATGTATACTTAATTCTTTCAAATACCTTGGTATCGCCTAATGATATTGTTTTTACCTCGTCAGAATCAAGCTTCACGCTATCGCCCAATTTGTTTATTGAGGGATGGAAAGAAGTGGGTCATTCAATTACCGCTGGTTATAATAAAGTAATTCTGGACAGGCATGATTCGCAAACGATTATTTATTATCCAATGGTTTTGTTCGGCATGGATTTTCTGCATGAAGGAATGCGGTCCATTTTTGTGATTATTTTCCCGTTATTCATTTTATTCTTTATCGCTTTACTCACCTTGTCGTTGGGGCCCACAACTTCTTTAAGTCTCGCAATAGAACTTTCTCTGGGAGAAATTACGGGACTTCTTGCCTACCGCTATGTTATTGACACGCTTTCGCCAAAAGTAAATGATTTTATGCTGAGTGATCATGTCTACAATCTCATCCTCGTGCTGAGTTTTTTAATATTCTTTTTTCATCTGAGCGCACGGGTAAGAGATTCAAATTTTGTTCGTGGATCTCTCGTAATTAGCTTGCAGGTCATATTCATTGCAGTAATGTGTTATCTACTTATTTTCTGGTTGTAGCTCATTAAAAATTATAGTAGATACTAAACAACATTCGCGCATCAGTAACTGGCTGAGAATTAATTATGCGCCCAAATGTACTAATGGAGCCATAATTTGCCTGGCAATATTCAAGCTCAAGGCCAAAAATAATGGGATCTACATAAAATTTGATGCGTGGCTGAAATTTAAACACAAAATCAGTAAATTTTGCTTCTTGATAGAAAGTCCGCATAAATACTATATTCACTGAGCCATCTGGCAACGTCACGAGCGCCTCTTGGCTACCTAGATTTTTGGTGTAGCCAAAAAATACCCCAAATTCTCCCTTTTTATAGCGATATATCCACTCAGACCAAAAAGCCCAGGCATTTAAATTGGTATATTCTCCTTCTTGCGTAAGGGGATTAAAACCATCGGCACGCAGGCCCCAACCGCCAAGCATAAAATAGCGAAAACCATTTTGTGCACCCGTAATGCGGAACTTTGCTGTAAAACCTTCGTGCTTAATTACCGCAAATAAATATCCCAACCAGCTATTTACTCCCTTAGTAGTCGCATAACCTGCAGCTGTTATCAGGTGTGGAACATTACGATGATAATCAACACCGGCACCTACAAAATTTTGTTCACAGAACCTGACCTTACATCCTAAATACATTGATGGAATTACTGCATTACGCCCCCCGGCCACAATATCTTCAGGAGAAAAAACGCCTTCGTCATCAATATTCAGCGCAAAAACAAAATATTCATAATTAAGCGATGCGGTAACGTAAAAATTATCGTAATTGTAGGTATACGTTGCCTGAGGCGCAAAGGTGAAAGGATCGTATAAAACACCTTGACTTGGGCTCAAAGTTTCTGCAAATATTTCTTCGATGCTAAGTGGATGATAAAATTGACCAAGTAATAGACGCGCACTTTCTACGTCTGAATATTGCCAATCAAATTGCATGTAAAAAAAACGCATTCTAAACAGTGAGTTGACAATTGGGTCCCACAAATCAAAACTAATGCATGCACTGGTATATGCATGCCCTAGTCGGGGGCCAGTTATTGCAATGTCAAAGCGCGATTCTAATGCAAGCATATTTGCATCGGGCGCTGCGTTGATGTCACGCCCTGCAGGATCGCATAGCGGCGGTTTTGGGGCTAATAAAATTAAGCCAGAAAACAGCTGAATCGGTTGTCGCGTATCAACAAAGGCTAAATAATTAACAAAACCATTTATTCTAAAATCAAATTTTTGTTCATACTTTTTGTCGCTGCATACCGGAATATAGTCTTCGAAGTCTACAGGTTGTTGCAAAGCATTCACAGTATCTCTGCGTTCATTAAATTGCGGATCATGGGAACTTATGCCGCCGCTTGTTGAAGAAACATCTTTGAACGCATTATTTGCAATGCCACTTGTGCTAAATACAACGCCAGACGAGCTCACATCTTTATGTTCATCGGCTCTTACTCCCCCCTCTGAAGATCCTGGTGGCTGATCAGCAGGGCTTGCCTGCCTCATGTCATCAAGGCGTTTATTGCGTGTTGCCATGCCATGGAGTGGACTCACAACGACAGCAGTTAAAAATGTTACTGTGATTATTTTATAGAAACCATGGTGTGCTTGCATTTTAATCTCCTCAGGTTGCAACCCCCGGACTGGTAAAATGAGGACAAGATAAAATATTTTTATTAAGATGTCTTGTATTTCTGCGCGATAGATCATAATATGAGAGTCCATGAAAGGACAACGTAGATGAATAAAAAAAGAGTAGTACTTGTAGCGGTAATTACGTGCGGTTTTTTCTCTCACTATAAAGCAGCAGTATTAAATCCTTGCTGCGGTCACGACCAACAGCGGTCTTATATGTTTCCGCGACCACTCGTGCAAAACATGTCCATTATACAAACAGTTTGGCAGGACTATATTCTTGAAAAAGAAGGCAAGGCCAAAGCAAGTGTGCAAGTTATTTATGCATTTCAACAATCAACATCAACTTCTTATAGTCACGCCTATTTTCTCTTTAACTGCAAAAACGAAGTTTTAATTGCTGGCGACAATTCACCCCAAGCGCATGAACGAGATGGTCGCGCTGAGTGGTTCAACCTACCAAGCACTTTTAGCGGCACCTTCTCGGTAAATCCGCAGCAACGGCAAATGGCACTCATGTTTGAATACAATCAAGATATTGGTAATGTGCTGGATGTGAGCTTGCTCAACGGTTACTGGATTGATATCACCATGCCAGTGATTTGGGTGAGAAACTCGCTGCATCCTACACAACGCATTATGTCACCAGCACCTGCGGGTTCTAGTCCTAGCGACCTTCTTACCGCAATGGCTCAGCCTGACTATGCATTTGGCAAATTTGTGCCACACACCTGCCGCACGCAGCTTGCCGAAATTAATATCAAACTCGGCATGACATATATGAATAACGACCATAATCAAATTGCCTATTATTCGGGAATACGAATACCTACGAGCGGCAACCAAGATCCTAAATATGTTTTTGACGCCATCGCTGGCAATAATCGACATTTTGCATATCTCATTGGCGTAAACTTCCAAGTTGACTTGAGTCGTTGCGAACGCAATTATTCAGCGTGCATCTTTTTGAACTTAGAAGATTCTTTTTTCCTCTGGAATACGCAGTGGCGCACGTTAGATCTTTTGTATAATCCATATGTTAATCAACTGAGTGGTTTGCCCGAAATTACCATTCCAGCCAGTGGTTTGTTACAAAGTGGTTGGAGTCGCTACTTGTTGGTCAACAAGATGAATGGCGGACCAAATCAAGCGCTTCCTGCAGTAAATATTTTGACGCAACAGGTTAAGGTACACCCACACGGCATGGTGGATCTGACGGCAGGCGGAAGATTCTATAAAGGAGGGCTTGAAATCGAAGTTGGTTATAACCTCTGGGCCCATGCCTCTGAACGGCTTAAACTCAAACATTGTTTTCCCGAAATTTATGGCATCATGGGGACCAAAGATCCTATGAATCCAACATTTACCACGACTGCAAGCAAAAGTACTATTCAGACATTGGCGGTCAATGACACCGATGCTAACGGCAATCTAATTTTTGTCCCGATTAGAACTGGTGATTTGGATATGCGTTCCGCAGCGTCAAAAGGAACCATCACGCATAAAGCATACGTTTCAATTGGCTACGGCATGCAGGGCGATTCATTTGCTGGATTTGTTGACATCGGCGGCTGGGCCGAATATCCACAGCACCACTGCGGCGTGCTGCCATTGTATGGTGCTTGGGCAAAGTTGGGCGCATCATTTTAGAACCCCATCTTGATGGGGACCCCAGTAAAAAACTAGTGATGAATTAATCCCAATTAAAGATCCTTCCCAAAAAATACTTACATTTCTCATTTCAAAGTATTCTTGCTAAATTTTTAGACTTTGTGCCAACCTGGATTTATAATAAAAGAGTTGGGCTTTAAGTAAGGATTTTTTATGAAAAAGTTATTCCCGCTATTTGCCATTGTTGTTGCTACACAAGCCCACATGTTGCTTGATGCCACCGTAATCGAACTCTTGGTAAATAATAGCCCAAACAATGTGATGATTAGTGAGTCAAAAACCGCGCAACCTAAAAAAGTGCTCTTGAAACATAATGAGCAACGGCAAGAAACATTCGATCTTGGCAGATTTGGCATCACGATTACACGGCAAAATCCTCACACCAAAGCCTATACTGATGAAATGCTCAATCTATGGATGCACAATGGCAATTTTGAATGGAATAGAACAAAGGAAGTTGATTTCATCCCGACTCCCGCAAAACTCGTGAGCAAAAAAAATCTGTTACTTACCATTAACAAAGATGGTTCTATTTCTTTGCAATAACATTAGTTTACAAAACAAAAAGCCGACCGGAAATACCGATCGGCTTTTTGTTATCAAAATTATTTATTTTCTTGCTTTTTTGAATTGTTCCTGGAGGTGAATTGGCAGTCTTTTCGTAGCATCGGGATTTTCAAATAATTCCTTCCATTTTTTCTGTAAGAATTCTCGATGTCTTTGAATTTCTTGAGGATCAGTAATTACCTTAAATGGTTCTACTCTACGGAGTTTATATCCCGTATGATAAAAGCCAAATGTTAGCAATTCTTCCCCAAGCCTTTGTCGTGCTCTTTTGATCATGTTAGACATGCTTCGTTCTTGTGGTACCGATTTTTCCATTACATCCATGCCTTGTATGAATAGACCAACTTGTTTGCTTGATAGAGGTTTTTTAGGCATCATAATATTTGCTGCATTTTTAAAGTAAATGCTCATATGATTATTAAATTGCCTAATCCAAACCATTTTTTCAGAGGTTTCATCAAATAATTTTTCATATTCTTTTAAGCGAGAATTAACTAATTTTTCAAGATCTTTGCACTCTTGATAATAGCCGGGTAAGTAACCGGATCTTCTTGCTCGATATGCATATTCTGAATCTGTCTTGTCATAGTTACAATAAAGCCCGTTTTTTAAAGATAAATCAGCCTGTTTTGTACCATCACGGAAACTGGATAAAGAAAATCCATCTAATCGATCATTGCCCAATTCCTCAAGAAAACTTTTTTCAGGTTTCTGGTCCTCTATTCCTTCCGTAGCACCTGCAAGAGCTGGAACCATCAAACACAGCATTAACATCAATTTATTCTTCATAAAAATATCCTCAATTTATCTAGAATTTATGCTATTTTTAACTATATTACTATTTTACTTCATTCATATAAATTGTCAAATGGAAAATTGTTAATTTTACAGGAAAATGGACCTTTTTTTAACATATTCGTACCTGTTTTTTTTTCTTATTAATGGGTCTTTATTAGGGTTTTCCTGAAAATTGATAACATTATAAATGTATCGATTTGGAGAAAATTGGTAAAAAACGAGGCTATGTTTTTCGACATAGCCTCGTCTTTATATTCTTGTTTGATAAGGGATTTCTGCTGATCTAAAATTTTACTAAAGACACCACCGATAAACTTGCGCTTATTTCCCGCCGGTAACAATTATTGCTTGGCTTCTGGCGATGGTACCAGAACTAAATTAATAAATAAGATTGGTGGCTTTTGAAGCTAAAAAGCCAGTCGGGAAACATTGACCGACCGGCTTTTTTAATTCGTTATGCTTTAACAGCTTTATTATTCTATGCTTGATTTCACATCTTCAATGCACTTTTCAAATGCTGTTCTATAGTTTTTTGCAAATTGTTTTGGTTCTCTATTCAATTTTTCCCAAAATGTACGGCTATCCAAATCTATACACATATGTATGCCTCTGTTTAATTCATAGATTTGTTTCGCATCTAATATTTTATTTATCTTTTGACCCATAACTTCTGTTGTGTTATTCGCAAAATTTAGTGTAGCCAAAATGCTGTAATTACCAATCTTTGCTAATTGAGCTAAAGATTGATATTGACTACCTATTTTTTCCAAAAATTGTTCGTTTTCTTGAAAATCCTTTAATTTTTCTGTTGCAAAATTATCCAAATCTTCATTGCCTGCTCCCGGCAAATTTTCATAATTTGTTCCAGGGCCCGTCTGTCTTTTAAGTGTTTCTAAGTGTCGCTCGCAGCTTCTTCGTACATCTTCTTTACTAAAGAGCATTAATATCTTTCCCCAATCTTGTGTGCGATAAACTTTTTGATCTTTTCCAGAAGAAACATATTCAATGGGAGTTTTCGGGCCATATGGGTAGGTTACCAACCTTAACGATCCTGTACCATCTTCCTTAAAGAACATCTGGAGAATTTTATTTTGCACGCCCGACATTGCACAAGCGAGAGCCGGAACCATCATTAGAGACAGAATTAACATCAATTTATTCTTCATAAATATCCTCAATTTATCTAGAATTTATGCTATTTTTAACTATATTACTATTTTACCCTATCCAAATAAATTGTCAAATGGAAAATTGTTAATTTTACAGGGAAATTGACCTTTTTTTTAACCTATTCGTACCTGTTATTTTTTTCTTATTAATGGGTCTTTATTAGGGTTTTCCTGAAAATTGATAACATTATAAATGTATCGATTTGGAGAAAATTGGTAAAAAACAAGGCTATGTTTTTCGACATAGCCTCGTCTTTATATTTTTGTTTGATAAGGGATTTCTGCTGATCTAAAATTTTACTAAAGACACCACCGATGAAATATTAGCAGAAAAATTGACTTCCCATATGAAAGCAAAATTGCATCTTAGGCTGACAGCAGCGTCTTTGTTTCCTGATGATAACTGGCTGCTCTTCAACAATGATTGCTGGCCTCACAACGTGAACTACACGCTGCACGCGATAAGGTCGATACACCACCGGCCTGCAGCTGTTAAAGCCAACTGAGACATGAACACCACATTCGATTGAACTGGTAATCAGAGCTGCCAAAGCGATTGCTGGAAATAAACGTTTAATAGTCATGATATCCTCCATTCGCCAACACGCTTAGTCGCGCTATGGCGTAATAGCCACGCCGTAGTCTAAGGTCACGCTCGAAGCTTTAAGCGAAAGCGGATAGACGAAGGCGGGCATTTATTAATAATTATCTTAATAATTTCATTATACCAGATTTATATAAATTTTCAATCTGATAAAAACCTGAAAAAAGCCTTTATTTTCAGTAAAATATTGCTATTTAAATCCCAACTCTGTTAAAATTTATATATAATAGAAATATTGCAATTGGGTTATATCTAAAAAAAGGGAGTTTTATGAATAAAATGTTGTTTTTAACTGGCCTTCTGATTATAAGCAGTTCAGGATTACTAACAGGAATGCAATCATCCGAATCAAAGAAAACAAAAGGGACAATTCTTTTGGTACTTAATGTTTTAAAAAATGCAGTGCTAGCCAAAAGCATGTATGAAACAGCTAAATCTAAAGGAGAACTCACTGAACAAGATAATCAGGAAATATTGAGCGCGTTCTCAAAGAAAGCAGAAGAAGAATCAAAGAAAACAAAAGGGACAATTCTTTGGTTACTTAATGATTTAAAAGACGCAGTGCTAGCCAAAAGCATGTATGAAACAGCTAAATCTAAAGGAGAACTCACTGAACAAGATAATCAGGAAATATTGAGCGCGTTCTCAAAGAGAGTAAAAGAGAACATTCTTTTGGTACTTAATGTTTTAAAAAACATAGAGCAAGCTAGAAGCATGTATATAACAGCTCGGTCTGAAGGAGAACTCACTGAACAAGATAATCAGGAAATATTGAGCGCGTTCTCAAAGAGAGCACAAAAGAGCTGATTCTTTGGTCGCTAAAAATTGGTAGTCCCAGCGAAGCCAAGACACAATACTTCTATGCTAAGTCTAAAGGAGAACTCACTAAACAAGACCAAGATGAAATAAAGAAAGCTGATGCGGTTATCCGCATTTACGACGAAGCAAACAAATAATTTAAAGGCCGAGGAAATAATTTCCTCGGCCTTTCATTTTTCTCACATGCACTAGCAGGTGATATTTAATACATGCCGCCCATGCCACCTTGTGAGCCGCAGCCTGCATGACCAGCAGCTTCTTTCTTCTCTTCAGGAATTTCGCAAATAGCGGCTTCCATGGTAAGAAGAAGTCCAGCAATTGACGCAGCGTT
>JABDCY010000005.1:19337-54484 GCA_013287855.1 Candidatus Babelota bacterium
CAGCCTGCATGACCAGCAGCTTCTTTCTTCTCTTCAGGAATTTCGCAAATAGCGGCTTCCATGGTAAGAAGAAGTCCAGCAATTGACGCAGCGTTTTGAATCGCAGTGCGTGCAACTTTGGCAGGAGCGATGATACTCTCGCCCGAATCTTGATAAAGGCTAGCCATTTATTAATTATTTATGCTTGCTTAAACTAAGCGCAACTTGAAGCTTTTTTATGCACTCTTTTTTATCTTCATAGCCAAATATCATGCCTGTTAATGACCACTTTGGATTTATACACTTTTGCATTTTTTCCATAATCGCCATTCTTGTTTCTTGATTCAATCCTGTTGCTTCGATATTTAACTTTTCATTATCAACAAAAAATTCTGTTCTTTTTTCTTTAGGAAATTCGCATATACCAAAAGGGTATTTTGTGGTTTCAAATATTTTTTGATTATCTTTAAATATTTTAATCGCGTCACTTTCGATATCGCCATTATTGCAGAAAGGAAAAGCACCAACAAGACCATGGTTAATCATGCAAGGGCCCGTAAACATAGAATAATCAGTTTTAATAGCACTTTTTAAATCTAATTCATTATTATTTTTTAAATTAAGTCTAAAAAAATATCCTTCCTCATTGCCTAAATAAACTACTTTTTCAGCATCTCTACATACTCGTGTTTGTCCATTGTCATATATTCTTGTTCCTGTGGAATAAATACCTGTGCTTTTCCAACCCGGTGCGCTTTTAGGTGCAGGTGCCGCATCAACAAAAGCAGGTAGCGCTAACAGGCTTAACACTATTATTAATTTATTCTTCATAATATGGTTCCTTATATTTTGCAGATTTTTAACTATCTTTATCATTTTATCTCATGGCTATAAATTGTCAATTGGTAAATTATAGAAACGGGTTGAAAATCCATGTTTTCACCTGTTCATACCTGTTATTCTTCCTAAACAAACTGTAATAGAAAAAAATTTCAGAAATTCTCACTCTGAAACTTAACTCGCAGCTATTTCCCAACAAAAAAGGCTGAGGAAAATTCCTCAGCCTTTTTATTTTTTTGTCTGAGCTATGGCTTATAGTCGATACTCAGAATTGGAGGTTTATATTTAGTACATGCCGCCCATGCCACCTTGTGATCCACAGCCTGCATGACCAGCAGCTTCTTTCTTCTCTTCAGGAATTTCGCAAATAGCGGCTTCCATGGTAAGAAGAAGTCCAGCAATTGACGCAGCGTTTTGAATCGCAGTGCGTGCAACTTTGGCAGGATCGATGATACCTTGAGCGATCATGTCAACATACTCGCCATTTTTTGCATCAAATCCTTTGCTGCCTTTTTCTGCTTTTACACGGTTCACAACCACCGAGGCTTCAAAGCCAGCATTGGAAACGATCACACGCAATGGTTCTTCAAGAACACGTTCGATGATTTGCGCACCAAGTTTTTCATCGCCAACTAGATTGAGTTTTGACAATGCAGCTTGTGCACGCAATAATGCTACGCCACCACCAGGCACAATGCCTTCTTCTACGGCAGCGCGTGTTGCATTGAGTGCGTCTTCGATGCGATATTTCTTTTCTTTCATTTCAGTTTCAGTAGCTGCGCCAACTTTGATTACTGCTACACCGCCAGCGATCTTTGCAAGACGCTCTTGGAGTTTTTCACAGTCATAGTCAGACGTGGTGTTTTCAATTTGCGCCTTGATTTGCAGAATGCGACCTTTAATCGATTCTGGGCTGCCTTGGCCTTCGATGATGGTGCAGTTGTCTTTGGTAAGCACCACACGTTTTGCATGACCAAGATCGGACATTGAAACGCTTTCAAGCTTCAAACCAAGTTCTTCAGAAATTAACTTGCCGCCAGTAAGAACTGCAATATCGTCTAACATTGCTTTACGACGATCGCCAAAGCCAGGAGCTTTGACCGCAGCAACATTAATGGTGCCACGAATGCGGTTTACTACGAGAGTAGCAAGTGCTTCACCTTCGATGTCTTCTGCGATGATCAGCAATGAGCGGCCATGTTTTGCAATTTGTTCAAGAATCGGGAGCAAGGTTTTCATGCTACTGATTTTTTTGTCAAAAATCAGGATGAGTGCATCATTAAGCTGTGCTTCCATCTTTTCAGCGTTGGTGACAAAGTATGGTGATAAATAACCACGATCAAACTGCATACCTTCTACGATATCCAGTTCATCTTCCATACCTTTTGCTTCTTCAACGGTGATCACGCCATCGCGACCAACACGTTCCATTGCTTCTGCAATTTGCTTACCGATCACGGTGTCAGAGTTTGCAGAAATGGTTGCGATTTGTTCAATTTCAATTTTATCTTTAACCGGCGTTGACATGGTCTTGATGCAATCAACTACAGCGATGACCGCTTTGTCGATACCACGCTTTAATTCCATTGGATTTGCACCCGCAGTAACGTATTTGTTACCTTCACGGAAAATCGCTTGTGCAAGCACGGTTGCAGTGGTTGTGCCATCACCTGCAATGTCTGCAGTTTTGCTGGCAACTTCGCGCACCATTTGTGCGCCCATGTTTTCTAATTTATCTTTCAGTTCTATTTCTTTAGCAACCGTAACACCATCTTTGGTAATTTTTGGAGAACCAAAGGAAGTTTCAAACGCAACGTTACGACCTTTTGGTCCCATGGTTACTTTTACCGCGTCTGCCAGAATATCGATCCCTTTGCGGATTCGTTCACGTGCATCGACGCCAAACGTAATTCTTTTTGATGACATAATAATCCTTAATCTTTAATTCGGCATATCCTTCGATACACCTCGCTTTGCTCGGCACTCAGGACGAACGGAGAGATTATTTATACCGTTCGTGGTGAGTGATTTGCTTTGCAAATTGTATCGAACCACATTCCAAACAATTCTTACTTCTCAACAATACCTAAAATTTCATCTTCACGAATAATGAGGAAATCGTTTCCTGCATCGGTGCCAGCATATTTGCCAAAATAGACTACATCGCCAGCTTTGACAGCCAGTGGAGCCAATGCGCCATCTTTTGCAATGCGGCCCTGGCCAACAGCTACAACGGTACCCATTTGTGCTTTTTCCTTAGCGGTATCAGGTATAATGATGCCACCCGAGGTTTTTTCTTCATGTTCTGAACGTTTTACCAGAACTCGATCATAGAGCGGACGAATTTTCTCGATCATGCTCACTCCTTGTGCTTATATTGTTATAATTATCTAAAAACATTTACTTTTCTCTGTTATTTAACTATTGCTCTAGTAGAAGGATAGAAAAAATCTAAAAAATTTCAACATATTCCTTACATCGCTACACTCAACTTTTATGTTATAAATGTTAAGCAGCTCTCAAAAAAATATCGTATAATAAGCTAAAAAACGATTGTTTGATTTTTATTTTTTTTACCGTTTTTTTGATAATTTTCTCGGAAAAAGTTGTCGTTTTCTGCAAATCACGCATTTGCTGTATTTTTTGAACCGATTTTATCTAGACTCAATAGCATGCAGTTTCTATTCTTTAGTGTACCACGCTCAACATAATCCTCAATAACCCTGGTAAAAAAGGAAGAATTTAATGATTAAAATTTATCCATCCCTGATGGCGGCCGATCAACTCGACCTAAAGCATGAAATAGAAACCCTCGATGCCCACTGTGTCGGCTTTCACCTCGATCTCATGGATGGCCATTTTGTTCCTAATTTGGCCATGAGCCCAGAGGTAATCAATGCTGTAGATCGCGCGAGCCAAAATCCGGTATGGGTTCATATCATGGCCGATAATCCCCGCAGATGGATTGACAGATTGATAATAAAAGAAAAGAGCATTGTTAGTATTCATATAGAAACAAAAAATGAAATTACAGAATCTATTAATGATATAAGGAAAAAAAACTGGCTTCCCTCACTCGCTATAAATCCAAAAACGGCCGTCTTTGAATTATTGCCTTTTATTGATCAACATATTTCCCAAATTTTAATTATGTCGGTAGAGCCCGGATTTAGTGGCCAGAAATTTATGCCTGAAGTGCTTAAAAAGATCGATGTTCTTATTGATTTAAAATATAGGGAAAATTTTCCGTTCACTATTGCTCTTGATGGCGGCATTGGCCCTGCAGTTATTCCACAGTTGAGTTCTTTAGAAGTCTCCAGCATTGCTGCCTCTCGTAGTATTTTTAATCACAAAGATAGATTGCAAAATTTGATGCAGTTACAGAAAACATAAAAAAAGAATGTGGGAAAATTTCCCACATTCTTTTTTTATATACTAGATGTTAATTACTTTCTAGCAGCATCTTGCGCCCTCGCAAGATTTTCAGCGTTAAGCTCAGCTTCTGATTTGACTTTGTTGCCATCTTGTGGTTTGCCGTCTACAAGGTTTGCACCTGGGCCTTTGTCTTCACCTGTAAGAGCGTTGTAACCGTATACTAAACCAGCTGCTGTAGCTAAAGCTAATGCTGAGTTAGTAAGAGTTGCGCCGTAGTTCTTAAGGAACCCTGATTCTGATTTGTAACTTTTTTCTACAAATGCAGGAACCAAGTTGTAAAGACGGTCAGCTATTGACGTTTCAGTACCAAGTTGGCACTTGCCAACGTAGTTAAGAGTAGCCAAGCCAGCTTCGCGAACATAATCAAAAGGTTTTAAGACGAACTTACCTGCTTTTGATAAGTATGACAAGTAACCAGCATCTTTAGCTGTTTCTGCTTTATCAGCAACCTTGTTCACTGGATCCATTGCAACTACTGCAAACGGAGCAGCGAGAACCATTAACGCGATAGCGTTAAGTATTGTTTTTTGTGTCTTCATAGAGACATCCTCCATTATATGGTTATTAAAAAACATTTATTATCTTAACTATATATTAAATTTATTGTTTGTCAATAAGCTTATATAGGTTAATCTATATATTTTATAATCTGTAAATTTCAAAAAATAGCTCTATACCTGTTATATGGCTATTTATAATGTAAATATCATATTATATACTACTAATTTTATATATATTATTCAATCTGTCAATAGGCGACTTAGCCTATTATTTCTGCGATATCTGTCTAACCTGATAATATCGAGCTAACAGAAGAATAGAGTTGTAAGAATAACCTCTCATTTCAATGATCAGATACCTATTTCAGGCACTTAAGAATAGATTAACAGGACTAGAAATTAGATCAAAAGCCCCCTTCCTAATAGGTTCAAGGGGCATCCCTTTTCAGAGATAAAAAGGCTCCTAGGGCTAGAATGCTCTTAAAATGACTCAAAAGATCCAGCCAATCTAAAAAGAACCCCTTTTTTACGTAAAACGATAGCTATAAGCCTTTTCCTGCAATCTAATCATAGTATTCATGGTCAGGCCGCCAATTTGTGCTACCTGGGCACATTCGTGTGAAAGGGATGTTCTAAAGATAAGAGGATCATCGGTGCAAATAATAACGGGATGCCCCTGTTTGAGGAGTTTTAAAGCAGGATGCTCATGGAGCTCTGATATCATCATTACTTTAAGAGCGCTTGTCAGACAGAGCTCTATAGGTATTTTGCGCATTTCTATCCAATTTTTTGCTTCTGGGCATAAGTGAACGCAATGACCTACTCGCGCTGGTCTTATCATCTCCAATTCTTTCATTTGCTGAACGGCTGCTTCTTCTGGTGATTCACCAATATGCAGCGTTATAGGGATGTCCAATTCTTGGGCTCGTTTAATTGCTGGCACTATGCTACTGCCATCACCTTGTACCGAAATACCAGAAATATCTAAACCAGTTACTCCCTGCTGGCAATATTTACTGATCAAATCAACGGTCTGCAGAGCAACCTGCGCAGGCGTATCGCGACGCAAACTGAGTAAAACAGTTGCCTGAAGACGAGTTTGATAACACCCACGTTCTATCCCTCGCAAAACTGCCTTCAAATATCCTTCGTGTCCTGAACCAAGATCCTTAAGCCCCGTGCGGATTTCGGCATATACCACACCATCTTCTGCTAACTCCTTGCAAAGCGCAGCAACGCCATCTTCAACCTTTTTATCAGTGTTTACCATCTTACTCAGCAGATCGAAAACTTTAAAAGCATTCTTGTATTCTACGCCCTGTTCGATTTGATCAAGCAAGTGGGTTAATTGAACACATTGAGCCGGTTCCGCTACTTCCTTAAGATATGCCAAAGGCCAAGAACCTCCCAAATGCAAATGCAGTTCGACCTTATCAATTGATTTCATTTCCATGGCTGTTATAGGTGAAACAGCAGAAGCAGCGCCTACATGGCTTACACTAGATAGTGCATAGAGAAAAAATTTTAATGAGTTCATATAATCTCCTTTGTTACAGAATATTTGATACCTTAATGCAAGAACAAATAGTTTAAGTATGTTTTCTGTTTTTTGTCATTTTTTTTCTCTGCCGGTATAGTAAATGAATAATAATCAACAATCAGAGCATCTTTTAAAGGAATCATATGGAACAGAAATTGAGCAAAAGCGCACAAGCAGTACAAGATGCATTATTGAAAAAAGGCTCCCACTTTAAAGTTCTCGAGCTACCTGAAAGCACCCGTTCTGCACAAGAAGCTGCTCAAGCGATTGGCTGCGAGGTCGCGCAAATTATCAAATCACTGATTTTTAAGACAAAAGACACCAACAAACCGATTCTTGTGCTTGCAAGCGGTTCCAATCGCGTCGATGAAAAGCTCATCGAAAAACAACTTGGCGAAAAAATTACCAAAGCTGATGCTGATTTTACCCGCGAAGTTACCGGATTTGCCATTGGTGGTATTCCACCGATGGGTCATAAACAGAAAATTCAAACATTTATCGATGAAGATCTCATGAAATTCTCAGAACTCTGGGCTGCTGCTGGCACGCCTAACGCCGTTTTTAGCTTAAAACCACACGATCTGCAAACGCTCACTGGCGGCACCATAATCGCAATTCATTAATCGGGTAAAATAGTCATGTCAAAAGTTTCATTGCATGCCCTCAAAGGAAATAGTTATTTTGCCACAGGCATTTTTGCTATAGGCATCTATCAGCACGATAACACTACTATTTTGATTGATAGTGGCAGCGATGATGGCCATGCTAAAAATGTATATGATCTACTGCAAGCGCAGGGACATTCGGTTACCGCCATCATCAATACCCACTGCCATCCGGACCATTGTGGCGGAAACCACTTTTTCCAAAAAAAATTCCCTGATATCAAAATATACGCGACGCGCGATGAAAAAGAACTAATCGAAAATCCAAATCTAGCGCCCCGTTGTTTTTGTGGTGGCGCAGCTCCATTTGCCGGCTTGCAGCATAAACACATAGCTCCTCAAAAAGAAACGTGTGTCACTAATGTTATAGCACCATATTCTGATCAGAAGCTTGCCATCGGTTCTGCCGAAATTAAAATCGTAACTCTTCCTGGGCACACTCCAGGCAGCATCGGCATTATAACACCCGAAAATATTTTATATTCTGGTGATGCGTTGTTTGGCACAGAAACATTTAATAAGCATCCAATGCTATTTTACACAGATATTGAAAACACTTTGGCATCATTCAAGAAGCTTGCGTCCCTACCAGTTGATGCCTGTGTTCTGTATCACGGTGGAGTAATTTATGATTTGCCAAATGTCGCCAAACAGCATGAAATGAGAATTTTGGAAATTAAAGAAGTAATTTTGAGCACGCTACAACAACAGCAACTTTCAATAGATCTGCTCACTCAAAAGATAATGCAACATTATAAAATTCCCGATAACATTATTCCTTTTGTGCTTACGCAAACCGCAGTGCGCGCATATCTTACAAAGCTTGAACAGGAAAAAGCGATTAAGCTCATGGTGCAAGATGGCCTCCTGCAAGCTATGGCGATAATCTGAAAAACTCATGTGTGAATATGCAAAGAATAGTACAATTAACCCCTCCAGCTCTATCTGCAGAGCACATCAAAGAAAAAATAATATGCATTCGCGCACACCGCGAGCGCATATTTCAGATAGATGCCCAAAAGCTTCATGATAAGCTCATAATCCATAATTATGGGCAAGGAGGCGCTGGCTGGACTTTCCTGTTTGGCTGTGTGCAAGAAGCAATCCGAAAATTTGAGCACGAAGTAGTACAAAATTCTCACTACAAAAATAAACCCATAGCGGTTATTGGTGCTGGTTGTTATGGTCTACTCACTGCAATCATGTTGGCACGTAAGGGACACCGCGTGCGCATTATTGCCAAAGAAACTGAAAATCTCCCTTCGCACAAAGCTGCAGGTCTCTTTTTTCCACGACCACGCAAATGTTCCACGCAAGAAGAAATTGCTCAATTTTATGCACGGGGCATGGAATCATATAGTGCTTATCTACAGATCATTGATGGCAGTCACCCTTTTATCAACCGTGGACCACAATTATTACCTGCCTATTTTGGACGCGAGATTGATCCAGGTTTTGGTCCTTACATTGCTGCAGGGCTCATCAAGCAACCAGAAGCAGTTACCATCAATTTTGGCAACAGCAAAAATTATGATGCGCTCGAGCACAGGATTGTTTACCTTAATGCCACAATTCTCATGCAAGAACTGTGGCGCACTATCAAAGAACTTGGAATATCGATTATCAAACAAGAAATAGCTAATTTCGCAGACATTGAAGAATCAATTATTTTTAACTGTGCAGGTCTCGGAGCTAAAAAACTAACGGGTGATGCCAAAATTATTCCCGTGCAAGGGCACCTGATTACTTTGCAGCAGCAGCCAATCGAACAACTGCAGTATCTCATTAACTTCCAAGTTACCATGACTGATGAGCGAGGCGGACACCGAGAAGAGATAATTTATTTTGCACCCAAAGGAGATGGTATCGTTGGCACTACTTTTTTGCGGGGGACTGATTCGCCAACAGCCAATCAGCATGAATTCGATCGCTTGATTGAGCGATGCCGCAATTTTTTTGGTACAAATTTCTAGTTGCAGAAAAAAGAAGGTATTGATATTCAAAAAAGATGTCATCCTGAACTTGTTTCAGGATCCAAAAAATCATGTAAATTTTTCACAATTTTGCTCTTAATTTTCATTTAAACACTATTAAATCAGCTAATACGGTTACATAAGTAAAAAAATGGACCCTGAAACGAGTTCAGGGTGACATCGGGGTACGTCAGTGTCGACATTAAAACTTCTTAGATAATCACTCTTTGCTCTTGGACGACAAAATGTAGTAACCTATTGCGAGTAAAAAATAACAAAACAAAAAGGAATATCATGATCGAACAAAAATTGCACACCCTCGGCATGACTCTGCCGCTCGTCTCTACTCCCATTGCAAATTATGTCCCCTTTGTTATCTCAAACAATCTCGTGCACATTTCGGGCCAATTGCCGATGCTCGATGGCAAGTTGCACTACAGCGGCAAACTTGGTGAAACTATTTCTACGGAAGACGGCCAAGCAGCAGCACGTTTGTGCGCACTTAACATTCTTGCACAGGTTAAAGCCGCCATTGGATCACTTGATCGTGTAAAACGCTGTGTCAAAATCACCGGTTTTGTAACTGCCACAGCAGAATTTACGGACCACTCTCAAATTATTAATGGTGCATCAGATCTTATCGTGATGGTATTTGGCGATAACGGCAAACATGCCAGAGCGGCCGTTGGCGTCAGTTCACTTCCGCGAGGAGCATCGGTTGAAATTGAAGCTATTTTTGAAATAGAATAGAATTAGTACTGTCCTTCGATACACCGCTCTACGAGCGGCACTCAGGACGAACGGATTTATTTGGGGAGAGAGTATGAAAAATGATGTACCTATTAGAAATGACATTGCGATCCCAGAGCATGAAATAGAGATCTCCACCAGCAGATCCGGCGGTGCTGGTGGACAACATGTGAATAAAACAGAAACGCGCGTCACCGTGCGCTGGAACATTAAAAGTTCACAGGTTTTAAATGAAATACAAAAAGAACGCTTAGTACAAAATCTCCAAAGCAAGTTGACCGAAGAAGGTGATCTGATTGTTCACAACAGCGAATCACGCAGTCAGGATCACAATCGTCGCGCAGCACTTGCCAACCTAGCGCATATCGTGCGCAAAGCATTGCATGTTCCCAAAAAACGTATGAAAACAAAAATTCCAAAATCAATCAAAGAATCGCGTCTTAAAGCAAAATCTCGCAGAAGTGATATTAAAAAAATGCGCGGAAAAATTAGAGATTAATTATCAAATTTTCTTAGAAATTTACACCAACCGAAATCCAAGGCGTGACAATGCGTTTATTGCCGTACAATTTGGGATACTGATCAAATCCGCATGATAGCGCAGCAGCGATTGATACGGTTACTTCTTCAAATTTAAAACGATACTTATACATGCCAAAAAAGCTGTGTCGCAGATAGTTGGTTTTTCTTACGGCATCATCAAAAAGAGGATGTACGCTAGCACCGAAAAATTTCGAGCCGTCATACCCAACTTCAGCAATATGGCCATTAAATGTGCTGTGAAATGCGATGAACACGTCAAGCACATTACCAAGACCATAGCGGAATGGTTCGGCAATACCAGCAACGCTCTCAGTTATAGTGCGCGGAAAAAAATGAATTAGGCGTAGCGCAGCGCGCACCCAATGGTTTTCATTTTCCACATAGTTGTAAGAGCCATCAACCTGACCACCAAGACCGTAGTGGCCATAGCCAAATTGCACAAAATCAAGACTCGTATCTTTATGGGTAGGAAATCCTAAAAATCCAGAGAAAGTAATGCGCATCCTGTCTGATAGTGTTGGACTATACCCGCCAGAAAAGAGCAGATCATCACCTTGCGTGCGGCTAAACAATGTGCCTTTATCAAAAGAGGCCACAAGGGCCGCTGCAGCATCTGCGCGAACATAAAAATTTTTCTGCGCATAAATAATGCTGAACAACTCTCCAGCACATTCATGCCGCGTACCATTATATTTTTTACGAAATGTACCAAACGTCGTAGCAATTGCAGTCGAAGAACGCTTCAAAACATCGTCTACACCGATATATTTGGTTGTTTCTGCAATGCGCAAGTTGTAAACGATTGATATGGCACACTCGATATCTTGGAGCAGACCACTAGCCATCAAAAAAATAATTCTTATGAGAGATTTCTTCAACACAGCACTAATTCCTTACAAAAAAATTGCGTCCTTACTAAACTAATCCTGTTCAGAAAATAGGAGCAAATGCAAGAAGGAGAATGTCATGTCGAAAAAATTAATAATTTTTTTCATATTGTGTGTGGTACTCTGCATCCCTTTGGTATTTTCCAGAAAATTTCAACAAGCTGATCTCAATACCATTGTGCAACAGTCTATCCAATTGCCCGAAGAACAACGTCTTGATTTCATTTTACAAGAACTCAACAAAAAATATGGTACCACAACAAGGCCCAACTTCCATTTGTTCAATGGGGGTGGCGCTTTTGGCATCATCGGACTCGTGTATGCTTCGTTGAATGAATATCTTATTATTTTTGGCTCGGTGCTGCCCAATGGCGGCCATTCCGGCAGATATTTCCTGAACTTCTCAGATTTTGTGTACCGCGGCAAAATCACGATCGCTTCACCAAAAGAATTAGAAGGCCGAGAAGTGAAAGAAGGACAAGCAACCTATATGGCATGGGGTGATGCACACCATTATACCCTCGATAAAAATACCTGGATGGTTGAACATGCTCATGGGCTCACCATTTCAGGGTTGCCAATTATGATAGCAAGTATTTTCACGACGACTGATATAGTTGCAATAGGATATTTAGTTTTTGATTATGTAAAGCATGTGGTGAAAAGTTTGATCGAAACAATATTTTAACTACCTGTTTCCAGGCTTAAAGTTGTTGGTTTGTCGCTGGTAATTTCCATGCGCATTAAATCAACCATACGTGGCGTGCGATCATTATAGGTATGATAATAATAGCGTTTATTATGCAGATCGCTTGCACTTGTCCATTGCGTAAATTCATATTCAACTTCACCGCCCTCTTTTTGACGTACTGAACCAAGTGGAATATCAAACAAATTAAGAATATGAAACGCTCTGCTCACCGCTTCTTGCTCACTCTTGATTTCTTTTGTACCTTGCGCAAATACGGTTGCGCGAACAAATCGAGAGGGTGAGGTAAAATCACCGGGCAAGCCAAGCAGCCCCGATCCTTGACCAAGTGGACCAAGATTGATAGCGCCAATTTGTACTTTTGGCACACTCAAAACTGATAAATTAATATAATTTCTCAAATTAGTAATGTGCCAATCGAATGTTGGCGCATTAGTAAACACTCCCAGAGGATTGTCCGTCATCACAAGATTTCCGCCAACATATTCAATGACCAGACTATTGCCCGCTGCATCATGCACAATCGCATGCACGGGTGGCGTGATGCCCCATGCGGGCCAGATGGCATTAGATATCCGAATTTTTGGCAATGCCTTGCGCACTTCATCAATCGTGGCAAAATTGCTCAATAGCCACGTGATCAACTCCCAGGGAGCAATCGAATCGGCAACTTGATCGGGAGAAACTACTTGATACTGCGCATATTCAGGAAAATAGAAAAGACCACCAGCAAGTCCACGCTCATTGACACCATCAATAATGCCAACAATATCAAAGGCATTTGCGCCAACAACCGCATAGCGCGAGCGCCACTGCAAACCTTCTGGTTTGCTTGCAGGAGATGTGCCAATAAATTGATAATTGCGAGGGATCACAATTATGTTAGAAGCTAAATCACGCGCAAATTCCAAGGTGCGCGCATATACTACTGCCCCATTTTGCGCTTTAAGCCTAATTCCAGTACACATCTAAACTCCTTTTCTTGATCATTTAGGCGAAAATAACACATGCAGCTGGAAAAAGTACATGAGTTACTTTTCTATAGCGCTAATCGCATGCACTCAGCAATCTTTAAACTTTCTTTGGTGTATTCAGGGATATTGTTATCAGCAACTATTTCATCGATCGTCAACCAAATAACTGATGACAATTCTTCAGGCTCTAATACTCTCGGCACTCCAGCTTTATAGCGGCAAAGAAAGACGATATCAACAACGCAAACGCCAAAATCAGCCATAAATGAACTGCTTTTTATATAATGGACATCATCATAAATTTCAACACCCACTTCTTCCATAATTTCGCGCTTGAGCGTTTTTTCTAAAATATTGTTGTCATTTCGCGCATTTTCTACTTTTCCACCAATTAACGATAAAACACCGGCAGCATGTTCTTCTTTTTCGCTGCGCTTACCGAGCAACCACTTGTCATCTTTAAAGATCGCAGCTTCGACATTAACGGCATATAGATTGGTATTTTTCATAAAGTAGGAGCCTTATTTTAACTGTACAATAATCAGTTCGATCGGTTTTGATGTCGCATTTACACTTTTGTGCATCTTATCAGGAGTTTCAGCCGGGCGAAAAACCCATGTTCCGGTGGGGAAATCAACTTCAGTAGTTGAACCATCTGCTTCAAGTCGCGTTACAATTCCTCCAGCTAATGCCTTAACCATCTGAGGATACTGGTCATAATGTAATCCAATTTCTTCTTGAGCCATTATTTTAATATATGAAACACAGACATTGTCATTTTCAAACTGTTTTATGTATTCCAATGCGTGGATCCTCGGTAAAAACAAACAAGATACTGCTAATAAAATATATTTCATGTTAATTCCTATTATGTTATGCAAACTGATGAGCAACTTCATGAAGTCTACAAAGCTTACCATCTGCCGCAATTTCCCAAATAGCAATCACATGTTCTCGTCGATGTATTCCATTATAATAGTTTTTCTGAACGGTATAACGCAGAACGCAGCGCCTTAAATCTTCAGATACAATTACTTCCTTAAAAGGCAAGTCAATTATTAACAAAAAAGACCCGCCGCGTAATTCGTCAACTAATTCACAGAGCGACGAATAGTCATGTGCCCAGGTCACTTCGCTTGATCGCCAGACAAAATTCCGAGTTACTATTTCATCTAATTCAAGAGGATCAAAGTGATTTTTAGGATCAACAACACCGTTCCACCACTCATATATTTTATACATATGTGTCTGGACCTGTTGCTCATTCGATAATGATTGCTGAGACTGCATTTCAACTACTAGACTAAAAACTAAAATCAAAGTTAAAAAAATAATATGCTTTTTCATGTTTTTCCTTCATACACACTATATCTCAGATGAATTCCTAACGCGTCATCCTAAGTGCCTTAACCTTTTGAAAATCTTCTTTAAAAACCAAAATTTTCATAAAATGCTCGCATACTGTATAGAATACTCAATTTTTACTTTGCTATCAAAGCAATTTGAGCTGTTAATGCTACAACCCAAGTATTTGATTTATGCTCGTATTAGAGAAAATATTAAAGGGATCAATATGATTTTTGATCTCAGTAAATTTTATGAAATTTTCTCCATATAATTCATTGCATTTTTCGTGATCCAAAAAATTAACCTTTCCCCAATGTGGACGACCGTTTAAAGAATACATAGCTTCTTCAAACGCTTTGAAAAATTCATAATATTTGGCTTCAGCATCAGTTCCAATATTCAAATACACCACATCATAATCGGCTGCAGGACTCAAGTAGGAATTCTTGTCAGCGCACACAAATCGACAAACTACTTCTTCAAGTGCAAATCCATTTTGTGTCCATTGAGGTACAAGCTTTTGGATAATCGCGATAGCTTGTGGCAGTAAGTCTAGTGGAACTGCAATTTCACACGCCATGCCAAGTTCAGTACTAGTATCCCATTGCAAGGCGTCATAACTAGTTTTTAAAGAAAGTGAAGAATTGGGTTGGACTTTTACATTTATTCGATGCCAACTATCTGCATAGACTACATCATCACGTAATTGCCAACGAAATTGAAAATAATCGGATTGTTGAAACAATTGCCGATATTGAGCAAGAAGTTCGTCTAAACTCATGGTTTTTTGCACATAGTCAAGCATAAAAAGTGGCTCACATTGCATAGTTACGCAATAGATAACTCCCAAAGTTCCCAAACTCACACATGCTGCTTTGAAAAGTTCTGGATTTTGTTGGGCTGATAAAACATGTACAACCCCATCGGCACTGATTAACTCAATTTCAGTAATAAAGCTTGATAACGTTCCTGAATGACCTGTGCCATGCGTAGCCGTGCATACTGCACCAGCTAACGTCATACCCCCCATCGCAGGAAGGTTTGAAAGCGCCAAATCATAGTGAGCTATAGCTTTATTCAAGTCTTGAATTCGTATTCCTCCTTGAGCCCGCACGCGCAAAAGATTTTTATCCACAGATAAAATGGTATTCAGCCCTGTCATGTCAATCATATAGTCATCGGAACACGCAATGGCACTGAACGAATGGCCTGTGCCCATAACAGAGACTTTATGATGAGCTTTGGCAGCTTCTTTAATAATGCTTATGAGTTCTTCTTTTGTGGTAGGATTCCATACTTTTTTGGGATTACACGACTGATTCCCCGCCCAATTGTGCCATTCTGCGAGAAGTTGATGATTAAAAATTAGGCTCAGAAAAATGAGATAAGATTTTATGGATGGCATGATCACTCACTAATTTCAGTTGCTGACAAATTGTCGACAACTGGATATAAGTTTCAACTTTTCGACAAATTGTCGGCAATTCAGTATCAGAAGTGCTTTTCGCTTAATTTATTGAAATCAGAGTTACCTATTTCTTCCGTGCATGAATAGTTTTAACACCAACGTTCTTGCGTGGTGCTACAGGCTTCTTGATAAACTTTGGCAGGCTTACAATCACGTTAGCTATCTTCTTTGATCGCGCTTTAGGAGTAATATTGATAGTGATGTCTTGTCCCAAAATTGTTAAAAAACGAAAAAGCCTTTCCAAAGAAAAGCCTGATAGCTTCCCGGTAGAAAGGGCTGATATTTTTGGTTGATCGATACCAAGCAGTTCAGCTGCTTGAATTTGAGTAAGCTTTTTACGTTTAATAAGTTTATTAATCTGAATGGCAAGATTTGTTTTAGCTAATCGTTCTTCAGAATCAGGAAATCCAAGATCTGCAAAGATATTACCTGAGCTTATAGTGTAATCTATTTTCTTTTTCATCACTTATAACTTTCTTTATAAATTTCTTGAGCTCTTTGCAGTCTACTTTTTATAAGATCCATATCTTGTTTAGGCGTTGCTATACCATGCTTAGATTTTTTCTGAAACACATGCAACACAAATACAACTTTGGGCATTCGAACAGTATAGACAGCACGATAAGTTCCAGCTGCATCCCTATCTATAAGCTCAATAACATCAGCTCCGCCGAATCCTTTAAGCACCTTACCCTTTGGTGATTTTCCTCCCTCTTGAGCAAGACTTAAACCATAAACAAAAGCATCTACAGTCTCTTCTGGAAGCTTCTTTAGATCTTTTTCACTTGAACCTACATAATACAATATCTTCAATATTCTATTTCCTCTTATGAATAAGAATATGCCATATATGGTATAACATATCAAGTGACTGATGAAAACAATATAGCTATAATTGTTGTAGATATACTTCATTTGGGCAGTGAGGTAGCCTAAATCCACAGGAACTAAATAATATGAAACCCAATACCACAATTCACCCTGATCTTCTTGCCGCCCAAACGCTTGCATACAAACCAAGCGGATTCACGTATTCAAATCCAGTGCAAGAAGCAGAAAGCCAAGAATATGGTGCATGTGAGTTCGAGCTGAATAATCATCGCATCAAATTTCGGGTGGCAAAAATTACGCCAACAAAAATTGGCCAGTTTGTTACATTGTGGAAGAGAATTGAAAATGGCCCCATTGTGCCCTTCGATATGGCAGATCCAGTTGACCTATTTGTGGTGTGCGTCCGCAAGGGACAACAGTTCGGTCAATTTGTTTTTCCTAAAAACGTGCTGCATGAAAAAGGATTTGTATCAAAAGATGGAAAGGGTGGCAAACGTGCTATGCGCGTCTACCCGCCATGGGATATGGCGGATAGCCCACAGGCCAAGAAAACACAAACCTGGCAGCTTAAGTATTTTTTTGAGATTCAACCTGCTATTGATGCGGAGATCATTACTTTTTTATTTTTTTGAAAAATATTGATGTAAACCATATACTAAACTTGCAAATGGCATATCCAAACAATTATAGGCCTCAATGGCAAGGGGACTCGCATTATCTTTTAGAATTTCGACGATGACATTTGAATAACCAACAACCTTAACACCAGCTTGTACCATTCGACTCACGCCGAGTTCACCTTGTTTGACGGTGAATGCGCCTGCGGCATCAACGACTGCATAAACATCATAACCTTTTCCTACTGCAGTAATTGCGGGGAAAGCAAGACATACATCAGTAGATATTCCCGTCATAATCAGTTTCTTTCGACCTGTTTTTTCAATGGCATCACGTACGTTTTGATCATCCCATGCATTCACTGTTGTTCGTTGGATGACGGGTATCTCCTTCAATATTTCTTGCAATTCTGGAATCATCGGCCCCCACACGTTTTCTGTCGTTGTTGTGACAATAATCGGAATCTGAAAAACTTTAGCAGCTTTTACTAGTCCAATGATATTGTGTTTTAACTCCAAGATGGGTATATCTCTTACACCTGTATATAAACCTACCTGATGGTCAACTATGATGAGAGCAGAGTTGTTCGGAGTAATCGTTTCATAGAATTCTTTTTTGATCATTTTTTTCTCCTTATTTTCTTGGTAATACTTACTTAGGAACACTATGAAAATGTTAGCTTTCTAACAAATAAAAAATCTACTAATCAGATAAAAAACACTACCAAAGCCAAAAATCAGAATATGCGAGAAGTTTTGAATCTATATTCAGTATGATACTGATTTATTATTAAGCCGTATTCAGTTAAAGAAACTGGTCCGTCATACGAAGCTTTAGCGAAGACTGGTGTGCCCGGCAGGATTCGAACCTGCGACCTACGGATTAGAAATCCGTTGCTCTATCCAACTGAGCTACGGGCACGAAAATTTGTGGTTTTTTGATCCAACTAGTATAAAAGAATTATGCAAATAGCGCAATTACTTATCTGCGCGGTGTTTGAAAAAGAATACTAAATTCTTTGGCAATAGCCTTTAGTCTTTCTTGGGCTTCTTGTGGCACATCCTGGGTCGTCAAAATGCCATCATATATTTCTGGATAAACGCCTTTTACATAACTTACAAATTGCACTGCAAAGGTATGCACAGCCTCAGTTCTGAGCGCATCCAAGAAATTCTCTTTCAGCAAGAACAGCATCAAGGTTTGATCAACAAACGAATAGGTAACATGCTCGGGCTGTTTGAGCAGCTCAACTGCCAGCGCACCCCGCATGAGGCGTTTTTGCGAGATTTCATCAAGCTCACTGCCAAATTGGGAGAAATCAAGCAACTCGCGATATTGTGCTAGCTCAAGTTTCAAGGCTTTTGTCATTCTTTTAATTGCTGCTGTTTGCGCAGCACCACCCACGCGAGAAACGGAAAGTTCAGCATTTACGGCAGGCCGAATACCATTATTAAATAAATGGCTATCCAAAAATATCTGCCCATCAGTAATTGAAATGAGATTGGTAGGAATGTAGGCCGTAATATCATCACTCTGCACTTGCACCAATGGCAGTGCCGTCATTGAACCACCTTTTGATAATTTACCGGCACGTTCTAAAAGACGCGAATGCAAATAAAACACATCACCAGGATACGCTTCTCGTCCCGGCGGGCGACGCATCAATAATGACATTTCACGATAGGCAATGGCATGGTTACTCAGATCATCATATACAATAAGTACATCCTTGCCCTGATTCATAAAATATTCACCAATGGTGCAACCGACATACGGAGCCAAATACTGATTGAGCACCGCTTCGCCCGCATCAGCAGAAACTACCACGGTGTACTCCATCGAACCTTGTTCTTCCAAAAAGCGCACCATGCGTGCCAAATTTGCTTGTCGCTGACCGATGGAAACATAGATGCAGATAACATCACGCCCTTTTTGGTGCACAATAGTATCGAGAGTCACCGAAGTTTTACCGGAGTTACGATTACCGATAATGAGTTCACGTTGCCCTTTACCAATCGGTACCAAGGCATCAATGGCGATCATGCCGGTTTCTAATGACTCATCTACCGGAGAACGGTCTATAATACTTGGAATTTCTGCTTCAATTGCGTTGTGTTCAGTAACCTTCAGCTCACCAAGTGCATCGAGTGGTTCACCCAGGGCATTAATTACCCTACCTATCAAGTTCATACCAACAGGAGCTTTAAAAACGCTTCCTGTGCGTCGAGCAACTTCAAGTTCTTCCACCGTAATATTTTGATAGAGCAAGAACACGGCAGCACTTTCTTCATCAAGATTCATGATAATGCCGCTGTTGCCACCTTCAAATTCGATAAGTTCTCCGTACACGGCATTAATCAACCCATGCACATGACAAATATTATCGCCAACAGTGATTACAATCCCCGTTTCTTCAAACGATTCTTGCTTAACCCCTTGGAGGGATTTTTCAAATAATGAAATTAAATCGCTACTTTTAACGTTCATAATATCCCTCAAGAGTAAGCGGTTTTTGTAATCGCCTCAATTGGCGCCGCACTGAATGTTCCCAAAAAAAACTGGTGCCTTTTATGGCTATACCGGCAATCAAACCTTGGTCAAGTACATGAGTATAAATAACTTTCTTTTTTGTCTTGGCAGCAATAAAAGCAACAATTGTGTTGAGCTGTTTTTCTGAAAGATGCTCTGCACTAAAAATAGTACATTCTTCTACCTGAATATGTTCTTCAAATTGTTCTTGAATATAGGCAAGCACGGGAATTAGTAAATGAAGTCGATGGTCACGAAGTAACAAGGTGACCAAATGTACCCAAGCATCGGTAGCACTGCAAGAAGAAAATAATTTTTTAAGCAGATCCTGTTTTGTTGGTAGGTCAAGCGCAGGCATTTTGATCGCTAATAATGCTGCTGGATTATTTTCAAGAAACGTGGCAATGCTACGACAACAAATTATATCATCGAGCACCAGAGACCGCTCAAATATTGCCAAAAATGCAGCGGCGTAGCGACGAGCAAGTAACGTTGCTGAATCCATTTAGATACTCTTTTCTAAAAACTCAATAATGGCAGCATCATACTGCCGCATATTCTCTACCTGTGCAAAATGCTTTTTTGCGTCGTGCTTAAGCGTAGCCACCACCTGAGGTAGCACTTGCACTATACTATAGTGACGCTCCAATTCTTGCTGTTTATGCTCTATGCGTTGGTGCACTAATTTTTTACAGTGTTCACGTTCAATATCTATAGTTTTATCAAAGGCAACTACCGACTTTTGCCAACGGTGTACTTTGTTAAGCAAGTCCCGTTCTTGTTCAGCCTTATCATAATTAAGTTGCTGAGTTTGCGTTATATCAAGTTCAAGTTTTTGTATTTGAACGTGTTGCTGTTTTTTTTCCTCTTCTTTTTCATGCAATTTTTTTAGAATTTGCGGCTTTGCGTTCGTAGTAAAAATGTAATAAGCAACCCCACAAAAAATGCCTACATTAAGGCAGTTAAACACAAAAGTTACAACATCGGTCATTATCATGAGAGCACCTTGTTAACGAGGCCTTGTTTAACTTCATGTTGTAATGCTGCAATCTCTTGCGCGGTGGGCATAGATCGTTCGGGCTTTAATTGAATATCTTCAAAAGAAAATACGGGATGAGCAATTTCATGCGGATAATAGGTGGTAAGTGTCTTTAACATAGTTTGATGGGCCAGTTCAAGCGCATCCTGAGATTCCCGCAATCTGTGCTGGTTTTGCGTAAATCGTTGCGCTAGCGACTCAGACGCGGTACGTTCAGTCGCAATAATCTTAGCCACAGGTTTTAATAACCACGTACGCAGCATAAAATATGCGATACCAAAATTTAGCGCTTGGATAACAAGCGTCATATTTATGGTCATGAGAATTAATACTATTTATTAAATAAAATTAACGCACCAGCAACCATCAGAGCATAAATTGCAGACGTTTCTACCAGACCCATGGCAATCATCATGGTTGTTCTAATTTTGCCCGCGCTTTCTGGATATTTACCGATGCTCTCGCATGCCTTCATACCAATAAGACCTTGGCCAAGTGCAGGTCCAATAGTTCCTACCCCCATCGCGATAGCGGCACCCAAAAACGCTGCTGCTTTTGCGTATTCCATTCCTTCCATGATTACCCCTTCAGCGGCTGAAATATTAAACTCATTATAATCATAGTAATTTATCATGCATTCTATTTACAAGGACAAATACGATTGTGTTGGCATCGTGATAGGTTTTTTATGATGAACATCTTTAAAAAAGTTCGTAATCTTTGCTATATGATCAAGTTGCTGTGAAACGGTATGTTCAAAATCAGGATTACCATCAAGAATAAGAACCGGAACATCACGTACTAACGCATCAACCCCTTCTTTTTGCACCAACCATTTTTCATGTTTTTCATGTAATTGCTGCAAATAGTGTAAAGGAACACTTGATTCCTCATGCCTATTACGAATTTGCATACGGTCAAGACAGACTTTTGGGTCAACACGCAGATAAATAAATCCTGCTGGTTTTGGCATATAATATTCAACTAACCAAGAAAACCACTCACGGTACAGATGCCATTCTAATGGGCTCATGAACCCAGTTTCATACGCATTTTTTGCAAAACAATAGCGATCAGAAAATACTGACCGCTCTAAAATACAATTTTGTTGATGGGTTTTTTGTGCAAATTGTTGTTGCGCTTTGATACGCGTAATAAAAGCATAGGATTGAAAGGTATAAGCCCAGCGTTGTGGGTTTTCATAAAACTGCTCAAGGAGATTTCCGGTATCACCTACTCGTTGCCATTGCTCATGAGGCTCATAGACAAAGCCAACATCAAGATATTGTTGTATCATTTTGAGGAAAGTCGATTTTCCTGCGCCAACATTACCTTCTACGATGATCCATTGTTTTGCTGGTTGTCCGACTTCGCTCAAGGCTGGGTCGTTACTGTCGCGCCTCACGGCGGACTGATAATTTTTAATCATAAGGTCGCCTTATTTGTTCTACATGATTAGTAATTTAGTAGTTATTTTTAGAGTACTCAGTCGGCGATATTAGGCAAGAAAAAAGAAATTTTTTACAATTTCATCATACCAAAGTACAATCAAGTGAGTATTTTGAAGCTATTCTCAAGGCAAGAATATCACATTCATATTATCACTGTAATGAAAGCCATTACTTTTGCTGGGTTTATAATGAAGATAAAAAATATAGTATTATTAATGTGCATAATTACTGCACAAGCATCAACTACTCATATTAATGCAGACATATCACTGGATAATGTTGGATCATCGGATTTTGATATTTTTGATGATAATAATGAAGAAACAAATAATTATCTTGATACCAATGAATTCCAAATATTGAGAAGTGCTGTAAGTCCTGAAAATATTATCGATCTTCTGCAAGAAATTGGTGCTTTTAATCTTTTGCAACTTGACTTTTATTTGCGAACGTATGTGCTCAATACGCGTGATGTGCTTGACTTACCTGCCTTTGTTAAAAATAGATGTTATGAATATCAATGTTGGGTGGTAGGAGCACAGCTTTTTTATGATCAAACATCAGGTGTTTATTTTTCTCCCCAACATGACGAAATTGAACACTACCTAGCAATTGGTGAGGAAAATGTTCTTGAAGCTTTGGATTTGTTAATTAATAAAGTGCAACAATTGTTCCCCACCTTTCAATTTCCTTTCATAGACCTGTTTGATATTTTTGGCAACGCGCGAGTACAAGAACGCAGAATGGGTGCCATGTTCCAGGTAGTTAGAAATTTTAACGATACACGATTTACCTTCATGGTCCCTTTTTATTATCGCGAGCGTAATTATTTCCTTACCGACGCTGATCGTGAAGCAATCGAAGCTCTTGTAGGCAGCACCACAGAAGAAGATCAAGCAAAATTACAAAAAGACCACTTAATTAGCGATAAAATAGGTCTTGGTGATACACGCTTGATGCTTGATTTTCCATGTATTGATAAAGAATGGTACTGCTCACGCCTCGGCATTTTTGCTACTATTCCCACGGCAGTGACATTCGTAAATGGCATTTTAGGATCATCTTATAAGAGTAAATGCCCACCCCAACAGCCTATCTTCAGTTTTACCGATATTTTCAATTTCGGCAGCAATCCGTCAACACAACAACAGGCGGTTGATACTGCCGTAGAATTTCTGTTAGGTGCGCTCGATAGATTGTCAGCAATTCTGCTTGATAAACCCCTCGGCAATAACGGTCATTTTGGCATCGCACCGTATTATATCTCTATTGTTCCATTATCCTTCTTTATTAAACGCCCATGGGCCGAAGCATTTGAAATTAGAAGTAGAATGTCACTGGAATATTTGTTCCCCAAAACTGAACGTCGTTACTTTATACTGCAAGGTGTAGCTCAACAATTTGCTGAGCGCAATTTTTCAGATCCAGCACAAGCTACTGCTAATTTAGCATTTTTGGAAACTACTTTTGTTAATCAGTTCTATCCTTATGCCATAGAAGCAACGGTACAACCAGGACTCATCTTTTGGATGAATAGCAGAGCATGTTATGATGGCCCTTGTTTTAGTTTCCAAGTAGGTACCGACACGTATTTACAAACGAGTGAACATTTACGTTCATTGCAAGTGTCCAACGCCCTTCGCCCCTTCCTCAATACGTGCAAAGAACAAGGATTCTGGGCATATCAAAGTACCGTGTATGCCAATTTAGCCTGGACTATTCACCGACCTGATGACAACATAATTGTCGGACTGCATTTGGCCGATGTTGTGTGGAATTATGGTATCGGTAGTGAATTTACCGTGGCATTAACCATAGAAAAGAATTTTTAATCGAATATGGGAGTTTATAATATGAAAAAACAGATTATCATTACCTTACTAATTATCAGCACTAGCACGTGGTTAGAATGCAAGGTAAAAGAAGAACACAAATTCAAGCTCAAATCACCCATAATCGGCATGCTTGATGGCAAGGCTTTGGGTATTTCGCCCAGAGTAGTCGGTTTGATGTTACAAGTGCGTCGTGAAGTACGAAAAATGTTGTATGGCGTACCTGTTCCTACAAGCGATTCTTGTATTGGCACGTATGAATTTCATGGCCAGAAACATTCTGTCCTTTCATTGGCAAAATTAGAGTCGGAATTGAATGCAAGATTTTTTGCGCATGAAAATACCATGATGCAAGACTCTATTGCCCATACTCCTCAAGAATGGGAAATCATCCAAAAAAAATATGAAAAACAAAAAACAGAACTTAAGAAAGAATTGGTGCATATCAAGGAAGAATTTAAAAAAACAACGAAATCATATGTTGAAGGTGCACGTGGATTCAAGCAGCAAATGTTAATCCTCATTAATGAATCCTGCGAATTACGTAACAAAAAAGATTGCTTCCTCTTGACGTGGTCTGAAGCTGAAGAAGGTCGAGAAACGGAACAACTTGATAATAAAATGAATACCTTTGAAGCATTTGCTGAATTTTTAACAGACTTAACGCATTTTTTAGAAGATCTGGTCAATAGTTGCGATAAAGCACGCGAACAGTTCATGGCTGAAGTGCATCACAATAAGGCAAAAGATAAATAGTCATGCAATCCTTAGAAGAACTGACTGGAACTATCGATCGATTATTATTTCAAAGTCCAGAAAACGGCTATACCGTATTTATACTACAATTACGTGGTCAAACTACCGCCACGGTTTGCGGCAATTTGCCAAATATCCAGCCAGGCCAACAAGTCACCTTGCAAGGCGCCTGGACCATGCATCCAAAATTTGGCAAACAATTTGAAGCAAAACAGTGTACCGCACTCCTACCAGACACTATTATCGGGCTCAAAAAATATTTGGGTTCAGGGCTCATTAAAGGTATCGGTCCGGTGTACGCAGAAAAGTTGGTTAACAAATTTGGTACCCAAGTTTTGCAAATTATCGAAGCCGATCCTTCTCAGCTGCTAAAAGTTGATGGCATCGGACCCAAGCGCGTAGAAACCATTATTACTGCATGGAAAGATCAGAAAGAGATCGCCAATATCATGGTCTTTCTACAAGGAAAAGGTGCATCAACTGCTTTTGCTACCAAAATTTACAAAAAATACGGCCAGCAATCGATTGCACTCATACAAGAAAATCCGTATCGCCTTGCCGAAGATATTTGGGGTGTTGGGTTTAAAATGGCAGATGGCATGGCACAGCAAATGGGCTTTGATAAAAATTCGTTAAAACGAATCCGCGCCGGCATCAGTCATACATTAAGCACTACACTCACCCAAGGACATCTCTATAGCGAACTGACTGAACTCAAAAGTACTACCGTCGAACTTCTTGAACTTGATGCCGATGACACCGAACAACAACTTAAAAATGCATTGCATGATCTCTATAACAGCGGCACTATCAAACTCATCACCCATGAAAGCAAACATTTTGTTACCCTGTCGCAATATTATTTTTGTGAAAAAGGAGTCGCCCAAAAATTAAAAACGCTCTGCGAGCGTCCATCATCACACCAATTTGATCTGCGTGCAGTGTATGATCAGTTGCGAGTTGCAAAAAATGACCACGAAGTTGTTTTAAACGATGACCAGCTTGATGGCGTCATGAGCTGTTTGCAAAATAAAGTTAATGTCATCACGGGTGGACCAGGAACCGGTAAAACAACATTGATTAAAAAATTGCTGCACATACTCGATGACTGCAAAATTCGCTACAAGCTTGCAGCGCCTACCGGACGTGCAGCAAAACGAATTATGGAGGGCACGGGTCGCCATGCACTCACCATTCACCGGTTACTAGAATTTGATGTTTCCACCATGAGTTTTGCCCACAATGAACAAAATGCACTTAATGTTCAATTTTTGATTATCGATGAAGCTTCCATGATCGATATTTTTTTGGCGCACGCGATCGTCAAAGCATTGCCATTAGATGCGCATTTGATCCTGATTGGCGACGTTGATCAGCTACCTTCAGTAGGTGCTGGTAATTTCTTAAACGACGTCATTGCAAGTGAAAAAGTTCCTTGCAAACGACTCAAGCAGATTTTCCGCCAAGCACAGGACAGCATGATTATTGTTAATGCTCACCGGGTCAATAATGGCGAATTCCCCCTGAGCAGCATGCCAGAGAGCAAAAAAGATTTTGTGTATATCAAGGAAGAAAATCCTGAGCTGGTTAAAGAGCATTTGGAGCATATTTATGCGCAAGGCTTGAGACGGTTTGGTATCCGGCCTGATGAATCTATTGTGCTCGTTCCCATGAATCGCGGCTTGGTAGGCACGCATAAATTAAATCATGATTTGCAGCAATTTCTGAATCCCAAGACAGGTGAAAATCAACTCATGCATTCAGGGACGACGTTCAAAGAAGGTGACCGAGTCATGCAAATTCGCAACAACTATGACAAACATGTTTTTAATGGCGACATTGGCATTGTTGATGTGATTGATCCGCAAGAGCGTATGCTCACGGTACAATTTCCGGACATGGTCGTGGAATATGAGTACAGCGAACTTGATGAACTCGTTCTTGCCTATGCTGTTTCCATTCACAAAAGCCAGGGTTCTGAATATAACGCCGCCATTATCCCAATCTTCATGCAACATTTTACGCTACTACAACGTAATTTAATCTACACCGCCATCACGCGCGCCAAAAAATTATGTATACTTATTGGACAGCCCAAAGCAATTGCTATGGCCATTAAGAACAACAAAGGGTTGCTGAGAATCACGTTTTTAAAAGAATTTTTAACTACCGATTTACAATGTCGTTAAATTTTTTTAGATAAGAAGACTACATTTATCAGAGATGTATCTATTCATCTTTGCCATGAAGATTCACAGAAACCTCAAACCCATCTCCACAATCTAGAGGACCGTTTTCCGGGTTCCACTGAGTAAGAGGAATATTATTTAAAACTGAAAATCTAGATGAAGCATAACGTGCTAATTCTGGATTTTCAAGATCTAGTTTAAGAAAACTTCTAGACTCAGTGTCTACTATATAATTAATGCCTGATACTGTATCTTTGATTACATTTTCGCAGTGGCGAGCTGTCCATACCGAATTATCTAAAGAAAGGTCGGCATAGCCTACTGCTGACCGTGGCCCAATATCATCAAAAACTGAAGGATTACAGCCAATTGGCGCACCTTCAATGTTTTTGAAAAATATCTTTGCATTTTTTAATCTTCCAGCGGTTGGAAAATTTTCACCAAACCAAAGCTCAACGTTAATTTTTTCAGGATTATCAGCAACAATTATATAATCTGGAACATCATATTGGCCATGTAATTTATCAGACTTATTTATTTTTTCTTTTAGATATTTAGCTCCCCATATTCGGGTAAGATCTGTTAACTGATCTCGATGGGTATTATCGATATAATATGATTTTTTAATTTTCTCAAATTCTTCTTTGGAGATGATCAAGCCCTTTTGTTTCATTGCATCAAATTTGTTTTTAACGATTTGCTCCATTTCTTTTAGAGTCATAGCATAATTCATATCTCCATAAGGATTTACCTTTGGATCAATATGTAGACTATTTATAGAATTTTCTTGTTTTTCATAATATTGAAATAGTTGATCACCCAATTTTTCTTGTTCTTGGGGTGTGAATCCTTTTAGCGAGCGTAAAAAATACCAGCGTTCGCAATCTTCATTTTTTAAACATCTAAGAAACCGATCAACTAATATTTTAGAAGCCGATGTTACATTATCTTCTTTGATATCTGATTTTCCTGCTTTTTTTTCAAAACGGCGCAGCCAACCTTCTTCGCTTATTCTGTATGTTGTGCTAATAATATCATGCATCTTTTTATGATCCACTGAATCTTCTGATTTAATCAAAGATGTAATTCCTATCAAAAGCGAAAAAACAACATAAAATTTACGTTTATTAATCATATAAAACCACTCCATTTATACCTACAATCACTGTTTTTATGGCTATTAAATATTTCTAATAGTATTACAATTATTGATATTTGTCAACCCCATAGACTACCCATATATTGCCATTCTTAACTACTTGTTATTTGATATCCCTTTTGATATCATTATCAAATAAGCCTGAGTATTATCTATAGGAAATTAATGAGTAAAAAAGACAAATTAATCCAAAAGATTTTTGCGAATGCTCAAATTTCCTATGAGGATGCAGAAAGTATATTGCTTAGTCTGGGGTTCGCTTATACTGTGACAGGATCCCACCACGTTTTTAGAAAACTGGGCTATTTTAGAAATATTACCCTAAAAAAGAGATCACAGTTATTGACGTATCAAATTAAAATGTTAAAAGAGGTATTAATTTATCATGGCTACTTACAAAACTGAGAAAAAAACTGCTATCAAAAAAGACATAGATTACTATCTTGATTTGCCTTGGACATATACAATTGAAACGACCAAAGAGGATGGCGATCTACTCTATATAGTTTATGTAAATGAACTTCCTGGAGTTGCAACAGATGCGCCGACATTACCTGAAGCGATGACATTAATAAAAGATGCTATGCGCGGAATTTTTAAGTTGTATCTTGAGCAAGGTGAGGAAATTCCCGAACCTATGCAGGAAGAACAATTCAAGGGCAACATAGCGTATCGCACTACAAACAGACGACATCTTTTGCTAGCCAAAGAAGCAAAAAAACGCGATGTATCCTTAAGTTCTCTGATTGATGAATGCATAGATAAAACTTTGCAAAGAAAATAATGCTTTACCCTTTCTTAACTGCGCTTTTCACATTAGTTGTGTTTTTTTCTACTTTGAGCTCCATCCCGCTCATCATCATGCTTGATCCTGCAGGCGATGCACAGAATGCAGGCCGTCACATTGATGATAGCTTTGAGCGCGGACTTACTCTACAATGCGTTGAACACATCAAAGAATGCCTAGAAGCACAATTTCCTGAGATTCATTTTGTACTTACTCGATTTCCGGGAGAATCGGTGCAACCATTGCAGAATGCCAATTTTGCCAACCGGCTCGCGGTCGATTTGTATGTGAGCATTCACTTGTATCATGAAGTTGGCACCAAGCCTGAGCTGTTTATTTATACCTACACGCATGACAAGGTCATTACCAAAAACAAAGAATCTCAGTTTTCCTTTTGTCCCCTTGATCAAGCACATCGTGGCACTAGTGCCGTAACAAATTCAATAGCAGCGGCCATGCATGAGCATTTTCTGAACCATGCACAAACCATGTTTACTGCACGAGGCGTTTTTAATGTGCCATTCAAGCCACTCATGGGTATCAAGGCACCTGCTCTTGCACTCGAAGTTGGTCTAAAACAAAAAGATGATTGGCGATTATACGTTGATGCATTTGCGGATGCAATTGCAAACATTATTAAACAAAAATTGATATGAATTCAAAAACCCTTGCTTTCTCATTCCTCTGTTTCCTTGCTGGCATACTTGCCATAGCCCTCCAGCGCGAATGGATCATAATTCGCTCACCATCGCTCACTACTTCAGCAACTACAATCACCAACTCGCCCATTAACAAGAAAAAAATCACGCTCTTTTTCTGGCATCATAAGAAGTGGCACCAAGAAACTGCTGAAGTTTTATGGTCGCACGATAAAACTGCAAATCTTAAACAACTTATCATGAAGTGGCTTGCCGTGCTTGATGAAGAGCAGGTGAGCAAAAAACGAATCTCCTTACAATCAGTTATGCTTTCGGCACACGAACATGATGCCTATGTTTCTTTTGATCGCAATCCACTACAAAAAGATGAGGCAACCATGGTTAACATCATGTGGTTTGAAGGCCTGCTCAAAACAGCACGTGAAAATGACATCGCGCTCAACGGCGTCTATTTCCTAGTCCATCATCAACCGCTACAAGATACGCATATTGATTTTTCTCATGCCTGGCCACTAGTTGGTTTTGTGAAAAATTAAGTAGATATGTTGGTATATTCAATCTTAGAAATTGGTCACGTGCAATTGGGGAAAATAATGTAGTATAATCATGTGCTCAAGTATTAAGCTACGTGGAGATTTTATGATAACGCCAGAAATAATTGAAGAAGTTAAGCGGCGCCTTGTTGATGTCTATCAGCCAGAGACAATTTATCTCTTTGGTTCATATGCCTGGGGACAGCCTGACGATGAGAGCGATTTAGACTTATTGGTAGTGGTACGTGACTCTAAAGAGAAAAGCCATAAACGTAGTATTGTTGGCCGTCGCGCGCTCTGGGATCTCGATATTCCAAAAGATATTATGGTGTTTACCCAAGATGAATTTAATGCGCGAATTACAGACCCAACATCATTGCTGTATAAAATAAAGAACAACGGCAAGGTGATTTATGCCCGGAGTTAAAGATTGGATTGCTAAGGCGACTGGTGATCTTAGAGCAGCAAAAAAACTCATAAAAGACGATGATTATACGCTTGACATGGCAGCTTATTCTACTCAACAATCTGCTGAAAAATCGCTCAAGGCCTACCTGATTTTTAAAAAACAAGCAATTCCCAGAACACATGATGTTGAAAAATTGTTAATGGATTGCATTAAACATGATAATACGTTTGATATTCTGCGAAAGGATGCTGAGCTTTTATCTCCATACGCCACATACACACGCTATCCAGACGATCGTTTTAATGTAGATCGCGAAGAAGTTGTTGGCGCAATTAACTGTGCCGAAAAGATCTTAAAGTTTGTAAATGCAAGAGTAGCATCAACTGAAAAAAATCCGCAGCTAGGTCTATTTGAGTGAGAGCATAGCTACTCACATCATGCGGCATTAAGATACCAAGAAACACTTGACTGCTTCGAGAAATTTATGCTGTGTTTTTGATATTGGTATATGTTTCTTTTATTTAAAAAGGAGAAGTATGGGATTTCTTAGTTTTTTGCCAGTAGTGTATCAAGGCGCGATTATTATGGCAGCCGGTATTGTTCTGCTACTCCACACACTGGGACTTTTTGAAAAAGGACTGCAATATTTAATCATTGCCGGCGCAATTTACATGATCATCCATGGATTCATTAAAATGGATGGCTTTGCCAAACTGCAGAATTTATTTACCCGCAAGTCTGATAAAAAATAGAATAAAATCCCCGCCTTTCTGGCGGGGTTCTTCTTTACCATGACAAAATTATTTATTTAGCGAAATTCTAGTGCAAATTCATTCTGTTAAATGCCCAGCCCTTCGCTCAAGCCGGCAGGCATGGCTCATCGTCTTAACTAAAATTTCATCACCTGTTCTCGAAGCGTTTTTTTACATGTCAATAATTCTAAGATAAGCTCTCCTACAAAAGTACGCTTCCAGAAAGGTTAATGATATGAAGATACATAAAATACATTTATTTGGCTTGTTAGCTCCCTTCGCATTAGTAACGTCTATGCAGGCTGTAATTACAATGCTTCAATACACTACAACCTTTGCAGGAACCACAACCCCATGTAACGTGACACTATATACAGATGATACAGGAGGAGTACATGCTTATAAACGCACTGATGCAGCAAGTAATACCATTGTTGCCTACGGCGGAAGTAGACTAATTTCTCAATCGGGTGCCATGGACAACCAAGCAAAAAACCAGCACTATAAAGCTGACTACGACAGACTAGAAGCTGCGCATGCGCAACAAAATACTCCAGGAGAACGAGAATAAAAAAGCGTTTGTATAATGGATGGTCTTGAAAGATTACGAAAATTAGTGAACCGCAAACCAGAAAAAAAATAATCGTTAACTATTAATATAGTAAAAAACCCTATCAATCGACGGGGTTTCCTCTTTTTGACCCTTATCAAAAAAATTTTTATCTGTCTCATATGGCTAAAAGTCCGATCTACAGCGACTTTTTAATCAAAAACTCTTGCTTTTTACCATATAAATTTTCTATTATTAAATTAGCAACAGTGTAAAAATATCCAAAAATCATTTATTAATAAAAACAGGGAGAGCTTCTTATTGAAAGAAGGAGTCTTCATATGAAGATAAACAAAATACATTTATTGGGATTGTTGGCTTTATTTGCTTTAATGCCTTCGATACATTCTCAAGTCACTCACACAGTTAACACACAGCGTTTTCCTGACCCTAAAGCTAGACTCGGCTTTGTAGACATTACATATGACATGTATAGCAAAGCCCAGGGCAACGACAAGTTAATTGCTCAAAAGATACTTCAACAAAATCAGATCGATGCTTGGCTGCAAGACTCTAGCACACACCTTATAAAGAAAATGTATGGCACTGATTCGCCACAATCAGTAAAAACCTTTAATCAACTTCAAAATGAATATCAACAGCAACAGGCGAGCGGGCCACAGCAGTAGCGCGATAATACAAAGAAAATAATAAAGGAGATAATTCATGAAGATAAACAAAATATATCTACTGGGATTGTTGGCAGTGCTCGTACCTTCAATCAATGGAGCGATTTCGAAAATCAAAGACAAGCACGGCGTTGATGAACAGAACAGGCCATTTAGCTTAACTAAATACCATGAGGTGTCTGACCTTGGCGATACAACAAAAATTGCTGGTAAATGGTCCGGTTATGGCAAAGAAGAGTACTGGGCCACTGTAATTAATGAGACTGGTTCCGGTATGAATGAATATGAAGGAGAAGCGGCAAAAGAAATATATGATGATCTAGCATCTCGTGAGGTAAGATAACGACAACAACGAGGAAGCAGGGGAGAAACTTATGAAGATTAATAATTTATTTGTAGGACTATTAATAGCCTGCGTTTTTATGCACACAATAAACGGAGTCCAAAAAATTAAACAAAAAATTCAAAAAGCTGCAGTTATTTTCCCAGTACCCTATTCTAGTATTAGATTGCAAGTAACAAATTATTACGATCCAAATAACAAAAAGGGAGCTATGCAGATAATAGATCAAATGGGAAAAAAAACAGGATATGTATATACATATTCGAGCAAAATTACGAATCGTAGCTTAATCTTCAGCGCATTTATGAATGTAATAAGAACAAAACAACCTGCACAATCGTTATATAACACTCTTGAGAATACGTATAACGGGGAACAAGCAGGGCCTTAAATTAGCTATGCTGGCCATCTTGCGCATCCCGCATGTACGCTTTTGGTCCAACCATGACGCGCATCGGCTCTGAAATTTCAATACCATGCTGTCCGATTCTTCAACTTGGGAAATTTACTACTGAGATATAGGTAAAAAACCCCTTATTTACGGCCTTTTTTAATAAAAACTCTTGTTTTTTAGGTCATAAATATTCTATTATTAAATTATAGGGTATTAAAAAGGAGTTTTCTTAAATAGGGTGAGTTTTAATTTTTTTATTGAAGGAGTTTTATTATGAAGATAAACAAATTATATCTTTTGGGATTGTTGGCAACATCCCTTCTTGTATCGTCAATTAAGTGCGCAGTCATCCGTCAAGAAGAATCTATGGTTAATCCTAGCGGCCGTCCTATTACTCTAATAACCTATGGCGAAAGGGATGTAACGTCAATGTCAAGCAATCTTTATATAGCAATTAAGAAAACATATGATGATACTGGCTCAATAGACTACCAATCAACGGTGTCTATTTACAAAGTGTCTACCGGTATACCTGAAATATTCAAGGATACTGGGCCAGCTGCAAAAACATTGTATGATTCATTAGAACAAAAGTACGTTAGTCAAGCAAATCCTTAAAGAATATTCATTGTAACAACTAAACCAGTTGAGAATTTTTCAACTGGTTTAGTTACTTATGTTACATCTTCACTTCTTCTTCAACATCCCGCACATACGCTTTTGGACCAACCATGACGCGCATAGGAACCGAAATTTCTATGCCATGCTTGCGCAATTCTTTGACCATAGAAATTCGTACATCGCTGGCGATATCCCATTGCTCGAGCGTGTAATTTGAGCTCAAAAATCCACGCACCAAGAATTCAAACCCTGCTTGGGTAAAATTCTCAAGTCGAATCACGGGCTTTGGACTTTTGAGAATATATTGATGCTTATCAAGCACTGAGAATAAAATTTGTTTCACTTTTTCTGGATCTTCTTTGTAACCAACATTAATTACAATATCTTCAAACGCAAAAAATCCTTGTACATAGTTCCAGTTGGTTATCGGCTTGTTGAGCACTTGCGTATTTGGCACCACAATGGTGTTGCTATTTCTGCGTCTGATGATCACCGAGCGCGGCGTAATTTTACGCACCACACCCATCGTAGTGTTATCGATCCAAATGTAATCACCAATCTTGATCGGGCGCTGCACCAAAATAATAAAATAGGCCATAAAATCGCTGATCGGATCTTTGGCAACCCAACCAATAGAAAGTATGAGAGCACCGGTTAAGTACAAGACGAGCGAATCGAGCCCCACGCTGCGGAACCCAAGCATGATGGCGGCAATGACAATGAAATATTTGGTGAAGCTGGCAATCGTGTTCTGCACGCCAGAATCCACCAACAAGAGATCAAAAATGCGGCGCAGCAGAAACCGGTTGACCAGAATGGCGATAATAAAACCAATAAGACAGAAGAATAAGATTTGGAAAATGGAGAAAATGGTGACCGGTGGCACATCATGACCCAAATACACAATTGTGGTGCCAAGCCAATCATAGACTTCTTTGTACGAAATAAACCAGCCCCAAATGCGCGCAATAATGAACATGCCCAGGAGCGCAACTACGGCAAATGATGCCATAATGAAAAGACCATACCAACTCTTGGCGTACACAAATCGCTCACGCACCACTTCTTCATCGACCGAGAAGAAGACTTGCGACATGAATTTGCGCAAAATTTCGTACACAAAAAAGAGCGCGCGAATCAACACAACGGTGTACACGAGACCACGCAGAGCAAAAAGTACCAAGCGGCCAAATCCAACATAGGGATTGCTTAAGATGATGATCGCTACAATGAGCACAAAAATTGGATAGTAATAACTATCTACCGACTCGTGCAACCATTGCCAAAAAGCGCCGCGGCGTGGAATGAGACTCAACACAAATTCTTTAGTGATGAGCAACATCAGGCAGAGTTGGAAAATAATAATATTGAGCGCCAATAGAATCGCCGGAAGTTC
>JABDCY010000006.1:0-52669 GCA_013287855.1 Candidatus Babelota bacterium
GTTTGAAGAATGTCTGAATGATCCCCTCTACAGACTTACTCTCGAAAAACAATATAGAGTGCAAAAAAACGCTGAACTTGAATCCACTCAAAAGCAAATCAGTAAATTGTTGGAAGAGGCAAAGAAGCTTCATACCGATAACAAGGCTTTAATGGCTATGCAAAAACTAACAACCATGTTACAAAGAAGTCCAAGCCAACAAGATTTGGAAATCTTCTTTGATAAGTCTGATGGCACTATACTTATTTCAAGTAAGACTGAAAAAACAGCACATTAAACAGCTTATTTTTGAACTGGTGTTTGCTTCAGACAACAGGCGTGCACCAGTTCAAACACTTCCTCAATACTATCGGTAACTTTCACCATCGGTAAAATATCTGGCCGAATCATATCTCTTTTTACGCCATAATCTTCAAGCCACGTGATCAAGGGCATCCAATATTCCTTGCCTATCAAAATGACATGCGATGCCTGAAGCATTTTATGCTTTTCTAAATTAAGCACATCAAAAAATTCATCGAGCGTGCCGATGCCTCCAGGAAACACTACAATAACTTGAGAAAATTGGGTTAAAAACCATTTGCGCATGAAAAAATATCTAAATTTAATTTCAGGAATTCGTGGGTCATGTGGCTCATCTTCTAGGCCACGCGTCGAAATACCTAAACTTCGCGTTATTTTTTTCCCTTGGTCTAATTCCATGTGCGCTGCACCAAGATTAGCCGCCTGCATAATGCCCGGCCCACCGCCCGTGATGACAGAAATTCCCTTTTGCGCAAGCATATTGCCAAGTAAGTAGGCATGATAAGCATATTCATTGTTGGGATCCAGTCGGGCGCTGCCAAAAACTGTCACGACAGGCTGAGGAACTCGTAGCAGTACGCGTAAATTCCATAAAAAACCCCAACCGATGCGAAAAACGCGGACAGTATATTGAAAATATATTTTAATAAATAAAAACCATGACATTGAATTCTCCTTCAATTAATTTTTTGTTGAGCTGATCGGAGACATTCATCCCGTACCAACGAAAAAACCGTTTCTATGTCGTCGGTGATAATAAAAAGTTCCATTTCATCCTTACTAATGAGTCCATCTTTTTCCGAACTCTGTTTTACCCACTTCATAAAATAATCCCAATATTCAACACCAACGAGAACAATAGGCACTCTTCCTAATTCATGTGCATCAAAAAGCTGTAAAATTTCAGTAAGTTCATCGAGTGTTCCCAAGCCTCCCGGAAAAACAATAAATGCCGAGGAAAATCTAATCAGTAGTAACTTGCGGGTAAAAAAATAACTGAGCTCAATATATTCTTGAACACATTCATTGCGCCTTTCGCTAAATTTAGTAACGCCAATGCCGACACTTCTGATTTCCCCTTTTTCATGCGGAACAGCACCGCAACTGGCCGCATGCATAATACCAGCACCACCACCGGTAAGCACCGTGATATTTGCATGCATAAGTTTATGTGCCAATTCAAAGGCTTTTTTGTTAAATTCTGATTCCCCTGCAACAAGCGCCCCACCAAAAATAGTTACCATCGGTTCGTGAAGTTTAGTAAATCGCCAAAAGGCATGCATTGTTTGTAAAAAAACCTTAAATAATTCATATCCTTCTACACAAAACCTCTTTATACGTTGCCACATACTTTCTCCTTAATAACATGATGTGAGAACTATTCTCACACCATGAGAAATCATCACACTAGGGTATACCCTAAATAACCATTACCTTTTTCTCAATACTAAGTCATATATTAGTTCTGCTAACTTCGAATACCGCCATCTAACGACTTGTTCATAAAAACCGTTTATGATACGATTGCAATAAATCGCACATACGATAATATCACCCCAACATAATCATTTTTTGTAATTTGTAGCGCTCACTACGCGGTTTTTTGCACAATTGATATTTCAGTTTGAAAATTTAACATTGGTTTTGCTAAAATGAGAGTAGAATTTAGATATCAAAGTGGTGAGTTGCAAATTTATGAAATTTAGGAAAATTACAAAAACATTATTAATAAGCCTGTTCTTCTTCTTAATTCCCGCCAACGCGGTATGTGCATCCCGCAAAAAAACGGCACATCAAGAAGAGCAGGAAGTTTGGATCACGGTCTTTGTACACGGCATTATGAGTGTACAGCCTCATATGAATCTTGAGACGGTCTTTAGATTATTTAAAGACGAAGTAGAAGACAGCTTCTATGCACATACGGTAAAAACTATCCGTACCGACCCCTTCTTTCACCGTAATCAGGCAATGCAAGAATTGGGCATGCAGGCTATTGATAAACAAAGTTCTTACACCGGTGACGCTTCCTGTGCACTGGCAATACTATTTGATGAAGTATATGCCATGAAAGGCACCAATAAACCTGAACAAAACCATTATTATACGTTTGGTTGGTCCGGTCTTCTGAGTCCCTCAATTCGTTTGCGTGAAGCGCGTAGTTTTTATGTCAGTCTTGGTCATATCATACAAAAGTTCCGCAAGCGTGGAATTAACCCCAAAATCAGAGTTATTGGCTATAGCCATGGGGGAAATATCGTTTTGGGAGCAGCGCAAGGCCGACGCGATAACCTTACCGATTTTGATTATTTAATTGATGAAGTCATATTGCTTGGTGTACCTATTCAATCAGAAACTGATTTTTATATTAACGATCCATTTTTCAAAAAGATTTATAACGTGTACTCGATGGCAGACCGGATTCAAACCGTTGATTGTTTTGCAGGCAGTCGATTTGGCTCAAATAAGTATTTCAAGAAACGGTATGACTTAGTTTTACCTAATAAATTGACGCAGATAGAGTTAAAGCTCCTGCGTAATACCAATAACAAAACACACAAACCACGTAATCGTGATAAGCGGTTTAATTTTGATGATCCCGCAATTGTATCAGGAAGATCACATGGATTGCGCGATAGCTCGCCAGGCCATTGTGAATTGTGGTTTTTTGGCTGGACTCATGCCCATTATCGTACCCATTTCCCATTTTCGCCTTTACCTATAGTTGCAATATTACCTTATATTCTAGAAACGATTAAAGAAGTAGAACATACCCTCCCACGACAAGAACACATTATTGCCGATATACGGCCCCATCAAGAAACTCTCGTTGTACGCACCAAAAACTCTTGCCACAAAAAACACATCTGTAATTTCTTAAATAACGATCAATTAGAAGATCTCAAAGATAGAGCCCGAGAATTTTCATTTAAACGTGTTACCTACGAAGATTATAAGGAGCATATAAAGGCCGCTTTTGAACAAACGCGAGAACAGTTAGCAAATATGCTTTTCGATTCTTGTCCCGAAATGTAATCCAATCAGATTTTCCAGTAGCTGGTCTTTTGCAGCCTGTTGACAGTCTATTGCAAAATACTTAAAGTCCTAACTAAGATATCAGTATTGGATCTTTCAATTTACTGGAGGTTATTTATGAAAAAGTCATTATTAATAATCACCCTAACTCTTTGTAATATTGGTCAAATTTATGGTTTCGGCGATTATTATCATGAACAGGCTGCTCTTCAAATTGCTAGAGAAAAAGCAATAGAAATTGCAGAAAGAGCCCGTCTTAATGCACAACGTGATTTTGAGGCTTTTCTTGCCTTATGCGCGGGTATCTGCAAAGGTATCAGTTATACCATACTCTCTACCGGAAAAGTCATTTGCCAATGCCAAATAGATGATACGACAGAAAAGATAGTAGGCACTATTGGCGTTGTTGGAATAGCTGTCGCTTCAGGAATAGGGATTTATAAACTGTATAAATCGTTCACTGAAGAAAAGGAAAAACGGTCTAACCCTGAGACAACTAATCTCATCTTAATTACCAACTAATTTAAATCTGATGGGGCCTTATTTGGGGTTATTTAACCCCCTCCAGGACCTAAATCCTGACCCCAAAAAGCATTTATTTCAAAACAGCCTGAAATACCTAGTTTTCTCCTGTAAAAATTTCATATATTTTCTACTTGAAATTTTATATTTTTACTTTATACTAAGTAAAGAATAGAATAAATAAGGAGAATTAGGAGGTTATTATGTTAAAGAAGATTATCTTATCTGTTATGGGTATAGCTCTTTTAGGGTCAAATTTAGGCCTTAATGCTACTTATATAATGCCACAAAGCCCCTTAGCAAACCCTCAAATTATGCAAAATCAGGGTAAAACCCCTGAAAATTCTGCACTTCAGGGAAACCCTTCAGAAAACGATCAAAAAGTCGACAAAACTACAGGTGAACCCACTCAGTCAAAGAGTTGGTTTGCAGGATTATGGCATAAGGTAAAAAACACCTTTTCAGCTAAATCCGCAAATAAGCCTGAAGAAGCTAAAAAAGATGACCAGCCAGTTGCCAATGGGCAGCGGTTAGTTTCGTTAAAGCCGCTGAAAGAAGAAGGAATATGGGATAGTATGTGTGACGGCGCAAAATCAGCATTCGGGACACAGGCATCTGCAAACGTAATATATTGGTTAACGGGACAAAACGCACAACTTGCATCAGGAATAAATGGTGAGTTATCAGATGAAAAAGGAAATACTGCTGAATTAGCCCAAGCATTAGGTAAGTCGTATGATCAATCTCAAATAATAGCCAATACAGCTTATAAAAATAATTATGAGAACGAATCGAATAAAAGATTCAGCGACGCAGTTATATCTCGAGCAATCTCACCAAAAGCTAGCCTTCTATCTGAGGTCTTAGCTTCAGCTGGAAAAATTCTTGAAGTAAAAAGTCATAATAGTAATCCTGAAAACCAGCAACAACAGAAGTCTTATATAAAAGAGCTTCTTGAAATGTATAAACAAAAGGCATATAACATCTTATGCTATAAGCCTGGAACAACAAAATCGTGGACACAAGCAATTGCAAATTCTGCAGCCAGAGCTACAGCTTATTACGGAACTAGTATGATAACAGGACTTATTGCTGCACAAACAGGATGGCTAGGCACACTAGCACTTGGCGCTGCAGGGTATTTTGCCTAACTAAAAATAGATACAGCAAAAAAGCCAGCTTTAAGTAGCTGGCTTTTTCTATGACTTTCGTAGCATATTCCACACATTAATCAGCTGTTCCTTATCCATTTGCTGCGCTCGCAATGCAAGAATTTCTTCGGGAATTGCGGTTATCTGATAATGGCTTTGGGATAAATTATTTCTGAGCGTTCTGCGTGGCTGACGAAATGCCACTTTAATAAATTTCCAAAATTCTTCTTCCTGAGGAATTTCCATCAGGTGTTGTATAGGCTTAAAATACAGCAGCCGCGAAAACACTTTTGGCGGTGGGTAAAATGCATTCGGCGAAATTTTAAGCATCAATTCCCAGTCAAAGTAGTGCTGAAAAAACAATGAAGGAAATCCATACCCACGGCCTCGATGTTTTACAATCTTTTGGGCTACTTCTTCTTGCACCATAATGACGCCTTCTTTTAGCAGATGGCGGTTACGTTGTAACATATGCAAAATAGGGAATGTCACATGATAAGGCAAATTCGCAAGCAGTGTCCATGGTTGGTAGGGTTCAAATGGTGCAAAATCAACATCGAGAATATTATCCTCAAATACCTGCAGGTGCTTATTGCCCTCAAAAAGACCACGTAAATGAGTAACCCATTCATGATCTATTTCAAATGCCCATAATCGAGCAATTGGGGAATTGAGAATATGCTGCGTAAGGAATCCATCTCCCGGGCCGATTTCAAAAACTGAGGTGTCATGTGTCAGTTTTACGCGATCAAGCATGGCATAAACTACCGAGTCATCGCGCAAGAAATTTTGCCCATGCTTTTTTTTGAGAACTATACCATGCGACTTATGCACGTTTACTCCATTAATGCATCTTTAAATACATCAAGATTTTCAAGCACTTTGCCGGCACCTTTAACTACACAGAATAGAGGATCATCGGCCAAGTGTACTGGTAACCCTGTTTCTTTCGATAGCAATGCATCAAGACCACGCAGCAGCGAACCACCACCGGCCATAACAATACCACGGTCAACAAGATCCGAGGAAAGTTCTGGTGGTGTATTTTCGAGCGCTACTCGCACGACATCAACAATGTTTGCGATGGTTTCCAGCAACGCTTCATTAACTTCTGGCCCTGTTAGGGTAATAGTTTTTGGCACTCCGGTGATAAGATCGCGGCCTTTAACTTGAATGCTTTGCTTTGCAATATCACCAACCAACATTGCTGAACCAATTGCGATTTTGATGTGTTCGGCGGTACGTTCACCAATCAACAAATTATATTTACGTTTTACATACTGCACAATTGCGCGATCCATTTCATCGCCACCAACGCGCACCGAGCGACAGAACACGACGTTTTTGAGTGAGATAATGGCAACTTCGGTAGTACCGCCACCAATATCTACAATCATGTTTCCAGATGGTTCTTGCACGGGAAGTCCAGCACCAATTGCTGCGGCCATAGGTTCAATGATAGTACGCACTGGTTCGCGCGCACCTGCTTGTTTTGCAGAATCTTTAATTGCACGCAGTTCAACTTGCGTAATACCAGAAGGTACACCAATTATCATGCGTGGACGCACTAACGTGCGGCGATCATCATGTACAGTTCGTATAAAATAGCGCAACATGCTTTCGGTTAATTCAAAATTTGCGATCACGCCATCGCGCATAGGACGGCAGGCAATAATATTTTCGGGAGTTTTGCCAAGCATCTCTTTCGCAGCTTTACCGGCAGCAAGTACGACATTCGTATTGCTACGCACCGCCACCACCGTCGGCTCATTTAGTACGATGCCTTGATTGCGGACATAGACTACCGTGTTGGCAGTACCAAGGTCGATTGCCATGTCATTGGAGAAAACGCTAAATAATTTAGCAGGAAGAAATTTCATACTTTTATCCTTTTGTTATTTTTTTCAACATTATCCTGAGTACCGCTCAAAGAGCGACGTATCGAAGAATTAAAAATGTACCTCTACACCAAGGGATATTTTATTTGTTTTACTCATGTTATATGCCTTGAATAATTGCACAGGAAAATCCCATGTCAAATATACTCGCGCAGCTAAACCTTCGTCACACGTAAATGAATTAAAATCATAATATGCGGTTAATGAAACATAATCATACGCCCATCGTAATTTCTCATCGAGCGGTCGCTCATTTCCAAGTGATTCAGGAATCGCCACCGGACGCAGATTTTCAGGTCGTCTATCGCGCCAATCATCAGGCTCATGTACCACCAAGGTATAACGCAAACGACCTCCTAAGCCCGCACGCACATGATCAAGTGCAACATAAGGACTTGCCATAATAGTAGCACCTGGGTCAACAAAAATTGGCGCTGCTAGAACACCATATAATAATGAATTATCAACGATTTGCATGTTGCCATTATTAAGTACCACTATGCAGCGCTCAAGGCGCGTTTTTGCGATTCGTTTGCTGGCGCGAATCATAATCCCTGCAATTAAATCTTCCTTCAACTCAAATTCACCTTCGCCCTGCACATAGAATCCCCAAAAGCCGTCCCCACCGAAGGGTACTGATGCGGGGCTGAAAATATTTCTTTTCACGCCTGTCGGAATAAGTGCGCCAACTTTTAAGCCAACATCCATACGTCGAAATTTGTAACAATATTCACTTAGATAGCCATATCGGATATAAAGCTCGATATCACCCGAACCACTTTGTTTTGCTTCTGGTCCACACAAACCAAGTATTTGATTCATTTGACGGCGTTCTTGATCCAACTCAAGCCGATCGGCATCAGTGAATCTCCCTGTCGAGTTATTATTATCAAAGAAGAAATTGTGCCACGAATTGGATTTCATAAAGAGCCATGTTCCACCAAAGGAGAACTGTTCGGTAATTGCCTGGTCATAATACAAAGCAATACCTTGCGCTTGTAGTTTGCCATCCATGCGCCATTTGATATCAAATCCACGCCATTCATCGAGCAAAGGACTCGGCAAGCCCAAATCTACCATGCCCTGGCTTTCATTGGTTTGATCATAACGCCCGAAAATTTCTGGCCAGCCAATTGATTCTTCGCGATCTCCATAGCTCGAGTCTGCCGCCATAAAAAAAACTTCCGCACTAAATTGCGAAGGACGTTCTTTAGTACGGGTATATGGTTTGGGAAATAACGGGAAAAAACGGTTATCAACTACCATTGCAGTGCATGATGCATAAACACCGCACAGCATGATTACAAATAATGATCTTATATTGGACATAGAAAATCCTGAAGTTTTTAGCCCTACTTCGCTCTTACGAGCTTGCAAGGGCCCTTACTCCGCAATTACGTTGATTATTCAATCCTTTAAGAAAAAGGCCCGCCTTACAAAGCCTTGACGGAGTAAGGAGAGAGTGGGATTCGAACCCACGGTCCCGGTCAACCCGGGACAATCGCTTTCGAGGCGACCGCTTTCGACCACTCAGCCATCTCTCCGTGCATATTATGTATAAAAGAAGGCACGTTAAGTGTACTACACTCTGCTTTTTTTAAAAGTCTTATGTAACTGCAATCAAAAAAGTTTATTTGTTCACTTTGCAAATGAAGGGTAATTGTATATCGTAGACTTGAATCGGTTTTATGCTAAAATGCTTTACCAATGGAGAAGCTATGAAGCTCAAAAAAACAATTCTTGTGGCAGTATTATTAGTAAAAGGAGATCTTATGGCTATCTATGACACTCAGGCAATAATATTAGCAGCCGGAACTTCCAGTAGACTCAACACTGGTCGCTCAAAACTCCTTGAAAAAATTTGCGGTCGCGAAATGGTCGTTTATTTGACCAAACTCTTTGAAGCAATGCAGATTCCAACCGTAGCCATCGTTGGATTTCAAAAAGAAGTAGTGCAAGAAGCTATTCAACAACAGCACGGCGATAATGTCACGTTTGTAACACAAGACAAGCAACGCGGCACTGGCCATGCACTGCTCTGCTCCAAACATACTTGGAATGCGGATTCCATCCTTGTCGTAAATGGTGACATGCCTCTTATCACGCAAGAAATTATCGATAACTTATACAAAAAGCATATGCAATCGCGCGCAGCCATAAGCATCGTGCTTGCCCACCAAGCAGATCCAAGTTTGGGTGCATATGGACGTTTTGTGAAAACAGGCGATCATGTAGAGATTGTAGAAGCTCGCGATTTTAAAGGTGATCCAGCAGAACATTGTTTTATCAATGCTGGTATTTATCTGATTGATAGAAAATTCCTCGAAGAATCTATCAGCGCCCTGCAACAACACGAAAACTCAAAAGAATTTTATATTGTTGATCTAGTAAAAATTGCAAGCAAGACAAGCCATGTTGTTGAAACTCTCGTCGTACCTTTTGACCAAGTGCGCGGTATCAATACCATGGAAGAACTCTGGAGCGTGGAACAAATAAAAAAAGCTGAACTCATTAAACATTGGATGAGCAAAGGCGTTCGCTTTTATGCCACACATAATTTACACATCGATCATGATGTCACCATTGGCTCAGGCACGTATATCGGCTGCGGCGTTCACTTGTTGCGCGGCACACATATTGGAAAAAATTGCAAAATTAATGAATCTGTTTCCATTTACAGCAGCACTATCGGAGATAATGTAACGGTGTATCCGTTCAGCATGATCGTTGACTCAATAATTGGCGATAATGCGCAAGTTGGTCCATTTGCTCATCTGCGTACCAATGCTCATGTGGGTAATGGTGCTACCGTCGGCAATTTTGTTGAAGTTAAAAACAGCAACCTTGGTGAAAACACACAAGTTAAACATTTGTCATATCTTGGTGATACAACTACAGGATCTGGCGTAAACATCGGTGCTGGCACAATTACGTGTAACTATGACGGATTCAAGAAAAATGTGACCACTATCAAAGATAATGTTTTTGTGGGTAGCAACAACACGTTAGTCGCTCCGGTAACCATCAACAAAAATTCTATTACCGCCGCAGGATCGGTGATCACCGAAGATGTTCCAGAAAACACTCTCGCTTTTGGGCGCGCACGGCAAATCAACAAAATCGGCTATGCACAAGTAATCAAAGAACGTCTCAAAAAAGATGCTGAAACAGCAACTCAGACGGCAGATAAAGAATCTCAGCCTTTTGTTGCAGCCCGCAAAAGTGAGCATGAAAATACTATATGATAAAATTTATCCACACTGCCGATATTCACTTCGGCATGGAAAATTACGGACGCATTGATCCAAAGACGGGAATTCATTCCCGTCTTTTAGATTTTGAACGAGCACTTAATTTCTGCATTGATGTAGCAATAGAACAAAACATAGATTTTTTTCTATTTTCTGGTGATGCATACAAAACCGCACATCCTACACCCACCCAACAGCGTCTGCTCATGCAATGCTTGTTCCGCTTGTACAAAGCCAAGATTCCCATAGTGCTGGTGATTGGCAACCACGATAATCCTTTAAGTTTTGGCAAAGCACATGCCCTCGATGTTTTTGGTACTTTACCTTTAGATGGATTTCAAGTAATCGCACAGCCCACGATATTGAAATTAGATACAAAAAACGGCCCTGTTCAAATCGTGGGAATTCCATGGCCAACACGCAATACATTGGCATTGAGCGACAAACATATATTTAAAAGTGCTCTACAAATTACAGAATATATTTCAAATGCGGTGGGAAAAATAATTACTTCATATGCTGAAAAACTCGATCCAACAATTCCTGCCGTTCTTGCTGGTCATCTCACGGTAAGTTCAGGAGTTTTTTCGGGATCCGAGAAGCGCGCGATCTATGGCACTGATCCGGTGCTCTTGCCCTCACAACTTGCTATTGCTCCTTTTGATTATGTCGGCTTGGGACATTTGCATCGTTATCAAAATTTGAATCCACATGGTCATCCTGCTGTTGTTTACTCTGGTTCTATTGAACGAGTCGATTTTGGCGAACGCAAAGAAGACAAAGGATTTTGTCTAGTCACTATCGAATCAAAACAAAAGACAACGCACGAATTCATCACAACACCGATGCGCCCTTTTGTGCAGATTGAAGTTGAGCTTGGCGCCGGGGATCAGACCAAACAAATTATTGACGCACTCAGTCAACATAACCTCGATGGAGCTGTGGTAAAAATTTTGTATCATGTCCCTGCCGGTAAAACCGATCATGTTGATCTGCAAGCAGTTGAACGTGCATGTTTACATGCCATGCATATAGTGGGCATTTATCCTATTCGCACGCATGCTGCACGGGAAATGCGAGCAGCCTTAAAAATTGATATGGATTTTGCGACCTTGCTAAGCACTTATTTTGATGGCAAGCCTGAGTTGAAAGAAAAAAAACAGAGCCTTATAGAAAAGGCTCTGCAATTGTATGAAGAATCTAAACAAGAACAATCGGATCAATAGTACACAATGGATGCTGCATCAAAGAGGCTTTTGCGATATTCTTCGAATAATTTATCATATAACGGTTTTCTGAGTTGACCCGAAATTTCTTGATAGCGTTTTTCGAGTGGCACCAAACATTCTGGTTTTCTTTCAAGAACCTTGAACATTTCAAAGCCATCTTTAATTTGTTCGGGTCTTGATAATTTTCCTTCCTGCATGGTGGTTAGAAACTGTTTATCCTCAGCTATTTCACTTCGCTTTACCCAAAACGATGATGAAATTTCTGCGCCTGGAATTTCTTTTCCCAGCTTAAGACTACGATCGACAGTTTCTTGCATCTCTTTGGCAGATACATCATCTGCTGCCGGTACAAACACACGCTCTACAAGAAATGCTTCTTCTTCATAAACAGGATGTTCTTGATAAAAACTAATAATTTTAGATTCAGGAACAATCAGGCGCGATTTCACTTTGAAATCAAGCACCGTATTAACTGCAAACATTACCGAAAGCTGCTGGCGACCTTCCTCAAACGTGTAACCTGCTGATCTAAACATCGCCGTAATATCTGCCTGCGAAAGCTTATTTTCTCGCATTATCATCGCAATATACCGATCAACTGCTTCAGGATCAGCACCAATTTTAAATTTCAACGCATCCATATAAACAAGCTGTTCGAATATGGAGTCTGGCAGTGTCCGTGGTTTGCCATCCAAATTCAATTTTTCAGTGTCCGATTTTGTAATAATAACCGTTACATCATCACCGTAGATAATCGCAACAATCTGATCGACTACAAATAACTCAGGTTTTTTTTGAGGTTTTTGTTGTGCAGCAATTTTTTTAGTATCAGTTTTTTTTGATTCGGTTTTTTTTGGTTCAATTTTTTTATCACCACGTGCCGACACAAATGGTGTGGTACACAATATGACGAGACAAAACATATTTATTTTTTTCATTATGACTCCTATTGACTATTTATTTGTTATTATATCCCGTTCGTGGTGAGCCTGTCGAACCATAACGAACGCCTAAATATGTTTAGTTATCAGATTGGAGACCTTGCAAAAAAAAATAGATTTTTTTTGAGTTCGTGATGGTTCGACAGGCTCACCACGAACGGGATTGTTAAATTTTTTTCTTTTATCCAAAAGTCTCTAAAAAAGCAGAGAACACAATTATATCAAAAAAGCTTAAAAAAAGGGAGCCTATCTTTGCAGATAGACTCCCTTAATTGAATAAAGTTGTCGAAATTAATTATACAGCGCGTGCTGGTTGTGGAGCAGCTTCTTGTACTGCTTGTGTCGCTTGTTGTTGTGGTTGCGCTTGTTCTGGTGCTTGCGCTAATGCTGGCATAGCTGGTTGTTGCGCATTATCACTTCTCTTGAAGTAATCATCGTTAACCACTACCTTCATATCATTCTTGAGTCCGTCAACAGCTTTTTGCAATGCTTCGTTGCTCTTTTCACGTTCTACAACTTGACGAAGCGGCTGTTTTACATCTTCAAAGGCGCGATATTTAGCTTCTTCTCTTGAGGTAACTTGAATGACCCACCATGCTTTGTCACCAACTTTAATCATCTCGGTTGTTGGGAATTTTTCCATGGTTACAATTTTGTTGCGCAATGTGGTATCGATACCAACGCTTTGCTTGTTAACCAATTTAAAATCGCGAACTTTGTCGGTCATTTTTTCAGTTTTCGCAACTTCAGAAATATTTTTGTTTTGGACTTTTGTCATGAAGGTTTTGGCTTCTGATTCTTTTTCGAATTGAATGCCAACAGTTTGACAACCACCGCGAGAAACTACCAGCTCTTGCATCTTGTCTTTGTTAGCGTCGTAGTATGCTTGTACTTCTTCGTCTTGAATATTTACTGGATGAGCTTGTTGGAAATATTTGGTGTTTAACATACGCACAACGGAGCGATGGAGACGTTCCAAATCTTGTTGATATTCAAGTTTTTGATCAAGAGTGTTATCGCGCACGTACATGTCCACAATCTCTTGATTTACCAAACCTGTTAAGAAATTACGACGAGCTTCAGGCATAAATGGTAATACTTGTTTAAGTTGTGGATTTTCTTCCATCAACATATCAAAATCGCGCTCGAAGCTTTTCACGGTAACAGCTGGTTTACCATTGATGGTTACTAGGATTTCGCTTGTGTCATCGACGGCTACGTTAGTCATCGGGCTACTCATGACCGACCTGCCTGCAGGAGAACATCCTAATTTACTCTTAACCCAATCCCATGCGCCACAGCCTGGCAAAAATAACGCAGGAATTAACAATCCCACATAAAAATATTTAGGGAAAGATTTAATATTCATAAATAAATCCTTTTTTAATAATAAAGGTGGTACTTTTCTTATGAGGTAAGAGGTTATCACAGAATTTAGTTTTGACAATATCAAGTATTATATATCCCCACTATCGCTTCTCTCTAAATTAGTAGTATGCTATGCCCTTGAAATATCTTCATCAATATTTCAAAGGAGAAAGTTATGAAAAAAACAGTAGGACTCGCCATTGGTTTGTTAGTGTTCGGACACTCCATTATTGGGATGAACAAAGGTAAGCCCAAAGAACAACCTAAACCACCAACAAGCAAATCTAGTACCACGCCACTACAGCCACAGCAGACTGAATTTGAACTATTTGCAAAACCTTTTGACTTTGATCTAAAGAAACCTTTGCAACAACTTGCATCAGAAACTCAGCAGCAACCAAAGGATGCAAACTCTTCGACATCATCAAGTAGTGGTGGTAGTGCTGGCTCAAAAAATTTATCGCAGCCGGTTAGCACCTTACAACAAGAACAACAAGCTCAAGTTTCTTCCACAGGTAGTGCAAAAAAAGACACTTCAACAGATTCATTTACTAATGCTCAAAGCAGTCTGCCAGTCACGCAAGGTGAACAAAAAAACGATGAACAAAGTGCAAGCTCTTCACAGCAGCAGGAAAGCTCATTGTCAGTCAAGCTTCAACAAGAGCAACAACCTCAACTGCTTTCTACAGACAGTGAAACAAAAAAAAGTACTTCATCGGATTCATCAACACTTAATGCTCAAATCAGTTCATCAGTCGATGGCGACGGACAAAAAAAAGTCAAACAAAGCCCCGATTCTTCTCAACCAACGGATTTCAGTTCGGGGCAAAATGCAAGCTCTTCACTGCAAACTGCCGTTATCAGTAGAGATGGGTCACACCAAGGTTCAAATCTCGTCGATATAATCTCAGTACAACAGGAACCAACGAGCGTTGGTATTATTCCGACGGTACAGCAAGATATTCCAAGTAAAAACTTTTGGAATCTATGGGGCTGGAGCGATGAATTCAACACACGAGTATATGGTTATTATGCTACCTATGGTAAATATATTCTTAATGGAACTCTAGATGAGAAGTTAGGCATTCTCGAAACTTGTCCAACTTCCCTTGATGAAAAATATAAATGGCATAGAAAGAATATAACTAAAGGCCATATTATAAGTCGCGCAATTCGGGAAAGAGAATATCACATGCGCAAAGTAGCTTCCAATGATGGCAAAGACGATCTTTTTAACCTTACGGATGCTTTAGAAAAACATAGCTACTTAATGGACAACAATGATCTTATTCTTATGATTCTTTCATTTACACATCGCAAACGATTGAAACTTCACAATCAAGTAGTAATGAGTCAGATAGATCAACGACTTCAGCGCAATCTAGCTATCAAAGAATCACAATCATCAATAAAAGAGCTTCAACAACAAAGCGAAACAATTAATGCTTCGCTTCTCGCCATTAAGAAAATTCTTAGTGATTCGAGTAAGCGTTGCCTTACCCCCAATAGAGAGCCATCTGGTTCAACAACATATTATTTTAGCAAACTTTGTAATGAAACCTCATCTAGACTTGCAGGAGATGTAGCTACTTTTGGGCAGCACATAGTTCAGGGCACACTTGAATCAAAATTAAAAATAAATGTTCCAATTCCGGAAACTGTTGAATCTGTTTTTGATTATTTAGAAGGAAAATATTCCTGCAAAGCTCAGGATATCGATGAATTTTTTGATTATTTGGGCAACCGTATTACGGAAGGACATGAAGTTAATCGTGTTCTTGCTGAACAGGCAATAGAAGTTTCAAGAAATCGTCAATCAAGTAATTCTGCAGAAACTCTCAAAACTTTAGATTTTCTGATCGAAGCATGCAATAAGCACCATTACTTAATATCAGGATATACCGCCAAAACTATCCGGTCGGTGGTTAATGATATCAAGAGACGAGATTCTGTAAGCGGATATGATTTTGAATCTATGCAAAAACAATTAGACGATACTTATAAGTTATTAAAGCAAGACGAAAAAAAAGACGATAAGATAACTGACCAAAAAAAATAGCTGTTACACCACGCGGCAAAATACAACAGCCGTAATTGATGCGGGTTGCACCATGCGCAACGCTCGCACGGCTTCTTGCAATGTGGATCCTGTGGTCATAAGGTCGTCAACAAGAATGAGATGCTTATCTCGATATTGTTCCATATTTTGCTTGTGCAAGGAAAATGCTTCTTTGACATTACTCAGCCTAGCTTGGGGCGATAACAGCGCTTGAAATTTCGTACGCTTGTTGCGTTTGAGTAGTTCAGCAACTGGCTTGCCACTTTCTTGTGAAAATATCGCTGCCATTTCCGTAGCCTGGTTAAAACCTCTTGAGGCGAAACGAGTCCAATGCAGAGGAATGGGAACCCAATAATCACATGGTACTGCGTCAAGCATTCCAGTGGAACAAAATAATTTTGCTAAATCGCGAGAAGCAATGCGATCGCCATGATGTTTTGCTCGAATGAGTGATTGTAGAGGTTCTTCATAAGCACCTAGTGCAAAAACTTTAATGTCATAAGTTCTGGTTATTGCAAGCTTCGCGCTGACTACAGGTCGGATCATAAGTTTGCATTCATCACACAACACAGCACGGACTTTCATAAATTCTTTGCAATATGAGCAAAAAGGCGGTGCGAGAATATAGGTAGCAGCATACCAAACCGAAGATAACAAATATTTAATATTGGCAAGCATAATGAATTGATTCTATCCGTTCGTGGTGAGCATAGTCGAACCACAGTCCAAATAAAAAACCCTTCGGATAATTTGTTTTTTTTCTAGGAACGATGTTTTGTTATTTTTTTTAAATAAGGCAGATGTTACGGCAAGTAAGTTAAAAATTATTCTGACTTATGGTTCGACTATGCTCACCACGAACGGAATAACTAAAATTTCTTTTTTTTAAAAAAGCAACGTTGCAAAATCTATATACCTTGTTTTCAGGACGCGCGGTACATCATCAGCCCCATCAGCAGAATGCCCAGCACAATGCTGCAATCAGCAACGTTAAATATTGGCCATGTCCAACCACCAACTGAGACAACAATAAAATCAATAACGCCACCATAAATAATGCGGTCTATGAAATTTGATAACGCACCCGAAAGCGTTAGCACTTCGCCAAATATCATATGGCCTTGATACCAGCGACGAATAGTGTACACCGTGAGGCCCACAATGATGCAAGCAATAAATGCGGTGAGGACCATAAAAATAAGTACACTCGTTGAGTGAAATAAACTCCATGAAATACCACGATTCATGACCAGATCAAATGATAAAAAAGACGTTACGTGATACGTGTCCTCTAAATTCAAAAGCACAAGCCATTTGGTCACACGATCGAGCAGGAAAATCATTACTGCCAACAACACATAACCGGCTAAAATTTTATTTTTTCTCATCGTATGACGGCTCCTATTTTTTCCAGAGACTGAGTGATGCTATGCATAATAGAATCAACTTCTTCTTTGGTTAAGGTCTTGGTAAAATCTTGAATAACGAGGCGAATCGTCAATGCTTTGCGATTTTTATCTTCTTCGCTCGTAAAATAATCGAGAATATGAACATCGCGCAGCAAGGGGCTACCGGTTTTCACTAATGCAATAATCTGATCGACCATGACAGCTACGGGAACCCAACAACTGATATCACGGATTACTTCTGGATATTTGCTGGTAGGCTCATATTTTCTAAGCGACTGCACATAATTTACTAAGAAATCTGCATCAAATTCAAAAATAAAACCATCGCCAAGGACAACGCGGTGCAAGAATGATTGATCAATTTTTCCTGCCCTACCAACCTGCGTACCTTCATGTATGAGATACGCTGATTCATGGGGCGCATACCAAGGATCCTCAGGCGTTGCCATGTTCGTCCATGAAATGGGCAATGCAAGCATTGAACAAAATCGTTCAATATCTTGTTTTGCCGTATAAAAATCTATTACTCCTTTTTGATGCACCATGATACCAGCAAGCACGCGCTTTTCAGCAATTTTGTCATTTGTCACTGACCAAGTTCTACCCCACTCAAAAAATCGTACATGGTCATGGTGTTCAGCATTTACTTGGACATTTTTAATAAGGTGGGGAATTAGCGACGTAACAAGCCGCTGCCAGTGTTCAGAAATAGGACTTTGTACTCGCGCTGCATCTCTTGGCGCCCAATCAAGTTGTTGTAAAAATTGCTCATCAAATAATGCATAGTTATATACTTCTTGCATCTGCACGCCATAGGCAAGAAATTGCTTAACCATTCGGGTGCGCATCACTGGTGTCATGTCCCATGGTTTTAGATGCTGCACGGGGAGTGCTCGTGGAATGCGATCATAGCCATAACAACGTCCAACCTCTTCCACAATATCTTCTTTAATTAATACATCTTTAGTTGCGCGGAATGGCGGGACAGTAATTTTGTAAAGCACGTCATCGGCTCTTTTCTCGATAGCAACTCCAAATTCGAGATGCTCAAGAATGTTAATTACCTGTTTTTGCTCAAGCGTGACCCCTAACCTACTTTCGATAAAATGATGCGAAACTTCTATAGATTTTGTCTGGCCTTGTTCACCGACAAATAATATATGCGAGGCCGGTGTTATCCCAAGTTGCTGCACGTGCGCCAATTTTAAAAATCTACGGACAGCATATTCAGGCTCGTTTGCATCTAAGCTCTTTTCAAAACGCGCTGAACTTTCTGATCTTTTTTTGAGTCGCGCAGAGGCAAGCCGTATCATCGATGCATCAAAACAACCTGCTTCAATTAATATGCGTTTTGTTGCAAGCTGCGCACTGGTTGCTTTGCCGCCCATAATGCCAGCAAGAGAAATTGGATTCTTACCGTCAGTGATCACCAGATCATAATCAGCGAGTGTCACTGTTTCGCCATCAAGCAACGCAAGTTTTTCTCCGGTTTTTGCCAGCCTAACACTTAACGTGTTTGTACCCACTGCTTGCGCATCAAACACATGCATAGGGGCACCAATATCAAACATCACGTAATTAGTAAGATCAACAAGCGCATTAATTGGTCGCACATCAACTTTTGCTAAGGTAAATGCCATTGTTATAGATGAGGGACGATTTTCAGCAATCGTTGCATTCAGGGCTGCAAGACTTTTGCACCCTGCATTGTGCACAGAAAGAGAAAGAATATCTGCCGCTATGGTTTTTGGACCTCGTGTGATTGGCAAGGTATCAAGAAACTGCTCAAAAGGCTTTAATGGCACTCCTAAAATAGCACCACATTCGCGCGCAATACCACGGTGGCCCCATAAATCTGGCCGATGAGTAATCGATTTATTATCGACTTCAATGATACAATCTTTTGTCAAAATCTCCTTTTTCCATGAACCGTCTTGCAGATGCTCTGGACAATAGAGATTTGGAACCATGCCATCTTTTCCACTACCAAGATCAGATAAAAACGCCCAGCGAATATCCACTGCTTCCTTTTTGAGTAAAAACCAGTCGCCAATGGTGGCACCTTCACGTGGATTGAGTGTTATTTCCTTGCGCCATTCGGGGCTAAAAAGCATACATTTTTGACTATCGGCAGCCATGAGTTGAGCCATAGAGAATGTCATAAGGTCATAAGAAATAGGCTCTATCCGTTCGATTTCGGCAGTTTTTTGGTTAAATTGGGCAACGAGCTCATTAATGGGGAATGCGTGCCAATCCGCGGCTAAATGCTCAAATATCCAGGCTATAGAAAATTTCATGAAATACCCTTAAAAAGTCTAAAATGATGCCAATGCTCTCTTATCTTACGTTAACCATAAAAACGTGCAATCCTAAGCCACTTAGTAAGGTGTTTTCTTATTAACTATTCCATGCTAGACTGGCGAAACATGTATAATGTGCTATAATAGAGTAAACTAACTAATACAGAAAGGTGGTGCGCCAAAAACTAAGTTAAAGAGGCACTAATATAAATACGAGTTGTTATTATTAATTTTTTTATAAAGAACAGTGAATATATAATGAATACAATATACGTTGGAAATTTATCCCGAACAACAACTGAAAGCACGTTAAAGTCTCTTTTTGAAACTTATGGCTTGGTCTCATCGGTAAAAATGGTTAAAGATAGAGTGACTGGAGAACCTCGCGGTTTTGCTTTCGTCGACATGGAAGATGAAGAAGCTTCAAAACAAGCAATTGCAGCTTTGAATGGCAAAGAAGTTGACGGTCAAAGACTTCGCATCAACGAAGCTCGTCCTCGTGAAGCTCGTCCTTCATTCAACCGTGGTGGCGGTTATGATCGTGGACCACGTGAAGGTGGATTCCGTTCAGGCCCTCGCAGCGGTGGCTCAAGCAACGACCGTGGCGGCGGATTCCGTTCCCGTTTCTAAGGCTCTTATTTGTCATCCTGGACTGGTTTCAGGATCCATTCATTAGCTTTGATACAAAGAAATCAAACCCCATGCAGAAATGTATGGGGTTTTTTATTACCCTCTTAAAAGTATCCAGATTGATTATTTTTATAGAAAATTTATACTTTTATTAAACTATGTAATTTATTTCTAAATGGAGTGTTATGAGACCATTTTTATCAAAAATATCACTAATTCTAAGTTTTAGCCTTGCTTTAAGCATTAATGCAAGCAGCAAAGATTTCGCTTCTGCCTTTCTTAAAGAACACATGGTTCTCGACCCACAACATGAAGCAATGCTCACTTCAATGATGGACAAGATAGCTGCAACTAAGCAAAAAGGTGGCAACTTTGAAAAAATTCTACTGTATGGCCCTTCAGGTGCAGGAAAAACATTATTTGCATTGCTCCTTGCGGATTATTGCAAATTTGCCACAGGCACCCATGCTTTACATAATTTTTACGAAGCTTTAACATTACTAACTGTCGAAAGAACTAAGTATTGGTTTATGTTGCATCCTGTAGATGAGAAAGAAGGAATAACACAGACTTATCTCATCATCGATAAAGCAGACGATTTTCTTGCATCTAAATCACATGCTAGTGATGCTCAAGAAGCTTTTGATATGGCTACTGGACACATAAAAAATCCTACGCAAAAGCTCTTACTTATATGTTGTACACGCAAATCACCTGAGGAATTAGATCCGGAACTCATGAAACATTTTGGCATAAAGATTAATTTTTCTTTGCCAGATCATGCAGCGCTGGTGGATATGCTCAAGATGCATGTCGGCTATGTTTTTGAAAATAGAGACAACAACTCACATGCCGTTTATGCACTTATGAGAAACAAAGATAATAAAACGATCGATTACTCTCTGTTGAAAAATAGAGAATTTTTGGAAAGTTTGGCGCATCGCCTCAAAGGACATCCAGGTGGCAGTGCCATGATACTTGTTAGTTATATTCTTGGCTGCGTCCTTGCAGATAATAGTTCTGTGCTAACTCCGGACCATGTTGAAAAGGCATTTCAACTTATGGAGGCAACCTGGAAACATAAGGTTACGGTTAATTCTCCCGATGAACTTCTACTCTTGCGTTATATTGACACGATAAAAAAATTGAACCCTTTTAGTTAACAACGCCAGAGTTCACATCAGTCCGCGAAAATTTTCGTTGATTGCTTTCCCTAAAATCAGCTGTTGAGTAATTAAAGGCTGAACAGATATAATAATGTTCAATTAAAATCAACACAGTGATCAATGAGGATAGCGTGAAATTAACCATAATTTTTGCTCTGATTGCAATAAACTTCTTTACCACAATAGGCGCGATGGAAGCTACCCATGCTATAACACTGGCCCGCAATATTGCAGGTAGGCTCAATGAAATCGGCGGTACCATTTGGAAAACTAAATTAGACGATGATAATTTTAGATTTGTATGCGTCAACAACTCCATTACAAAAGGCAAGTTTATTTACGATTCAGGCTCTATAAGAATGCATGAAGAATTCATCGTAGATTGCTGGGTTGATGAGCAACAACTAACAAGAATCGAAGAGAAAAATAAAAACAATCAACTTCTTGCCAGCTATACCCAGTTTGCTCAAAAGACGTACAACAGCTATCAGAAAATCCTTGAGGCTTTTCCTGACACTGAAATGCATCTAACATTAGATTACAAAAATAAAACTACTAATATTTGCCTTGGTGAGTGGTTTTGCGATCCACAAAAAATAAATCGTTCAGTAGTCCTTAATGTTGATGAAGTTCTCGCACTAATGCCTTCAAAATGACGCGTTCTAAAATAAATGGATTGCCTTCCCTAAAATCTGATTTATAGTGTAAGAGGTTTACTAGTAATAACTCTTTTACACTATAAAAATCATGAACCTTGATTATAAAAAATATGACTCCCTTCATATGTTTGACACCATATTCAATTTTGCTGAGCAACTACATGAAGCTATGCGCATTGGCGAAAATGTAACGTTGCGGAAAGAGTATAAAAACATAAAAAATATCGTTTTTGTCGGCATGGGCGGATCTGCTATTGCTGGTGATATTGTTTGTTTATTAAGTCAACATACGACCACCATTCCCATGATTGTTACACGGACCTATTCTCTCCCAAATTGGGTTGATAAACATACGCTGGTTATCTGCCTAAGTTATTCCGGCAACACCGAAGAAACTCTCAGTGCATTTAAAGAAGCTGATGAAAAAAATGCCCATATTATTGGCATCACTTCTGGCGGCAAATTAATGCATGAACTAGAAATACACCATTACGATATGATTACTATTCCACAAGGCCTACCTCCACGCGCAGCGCTTGGGTATCTGGCTGTGCCGCTCTTATATGTAATGCGCTCTCTTGATCTAATTGAAAATAGCGTTAATCACGAGCTTGAAGATGCTGTCGACTTGCTCAAAAAACAGCGCGCCTTTTGGTCAGAAATTTCTGACAACAATGAAGCACTACAAATTGCAAAGCAAATTTACCAAAGTTACCCATTAATTTATGGTGAAGCTGAGCATACAAGCACTATAGCGCGCCGTTGGCGTGGGCAATTTGCTGAAAATAGTAAGATGCTTGCCAGTTCTCAGGAGCTGCCTGAACTTGATCATAATGAAATTGTAGGCTTTGATAAAAATCCAGATATTTTAAAACGATTTGGTGTTATTTGGCTTATTGATAAAGAAATGAACAAGCGTATGGAAAAAAGACTTACCATCACAAAAGATATCATTAATGGTTCGGTAGCTTATCAAATTACTATTCAAACGGCTGGTACTTCATTTACAGAACGTATGCTATACCTGATTCATCTCGGCGATTGGGTAAGCTTCTGGTGCGCTATTCTGCACAAGGAAGACCCTACACCTGTTAAGCGCATTACGGCACTCAAAGAATTAATGAGTAAGCCATATTAATTTTTAAGAAAATTGAAAGGCTCTGAAAAATTCAGAGCCTTCTAGTTTTAGTTATCGCCATATAACTCTCGTATATCTTTATCTTCAAAGCTTGCTTGTGATTTACTTCTTCCTTTAATCTCCAAACTTTTTTTGAGAATATCCCCTTTAATAGAGTCACACCGTATTTTTAACATAAGATCAAAATTATTGCGTACCATTGGATTGATACAATGACATATTGTAGGACGTCCATGATTATCATACATTACTTCTTTCAGTGCCACACCTTGCAAAAGTTGTTCTTCAGAACCGATTTCAAAACGTATAGCATGACAAGGCTTTTCCTCTTTACATCCTATTTCACCCCAAGAAAATATCCCTGGCTTATTTTTGTGAAAGTGCAGACCAAGGGAAGTATCATCACCATGCACTAATTTATCATAATAATTGGCAAATACATCTATTAATGCAATTAGGTATGTTTTTATATTTTGAGGCATCACTACCTCAAACTTGCCTACTAGATCAGCTTTGCGGTGTACTTCATACGATTGGTATGTAACTCTTTCCGTTCCTTTATTTTTAGTCACGGTATAAAAAGCATCAAGATCAAATGTTGATAAGAACGACAAATATATGTTCTCATCAATAATCTTATCCGCAACAAGTTTCTTTAAAACACAAGAATTGAATTCTGCACTGATTTCATTAGAGTAAGTAGTAATAATAGCACCAGCCTTAGTGTCTAAGTAGCGATTTGAATCCAATCTCATAAATCTTGCAAGCAAGCAATTTTTTGGATTAGAACCACTGTAGCTGGCCGATTGCATGCCATAGATATGGCTCATAGATAAAACTGCTACCAAACTACCAATTAACCTCATAGCTTTCATATAAACCTCCACATATAAAATATCTATTATGTAATTTTTTCATACTTCTTAGTATATGACATTCATTAAATAATACAAGTGGAATAGTTAAAAAAGAGAGGTAAAAGGTTATTTACCGCAAATTAGGGATAAGAATAGGGAAGGTTACCAGCGCCGGTCATCCTGAGTACCGAGCATTTTGCGAGGTGTATCGAAGGATCATCCTTAATTCAGACTTATGGTTCGATACAATTTGCTACGCAAATCACCCTTCGACCAAAGCTCAGGGGAGCCTCACCAAATATTCCGATCATGGTGAGTTCCCCGAGCGACGCGAGGGTGTATCGAACCACATGACCGGATTTGAGAAATTTTCCTTATCTCGAATTCTCATTACAGGTTTGAACAGGTTAGAACCCTATCATCGTACCCCACCCCCCCCATTATTGACAAATTGAATAAATAAGGTATGATTTACTATAGATCTTCTAAATAATTAGCTCTATTTACAGGGATTTACAGGGATTCACAGGGTAAAATTAAGCCAAAAAATCTTATTGACAAATAGAAGATTTAATATAAACTAAGTAGTAGAAATTGTATTTTTTTTAAACCATATTTGGAGGTTATAATTATGAAGATGGTTAAAAAACTCATTATAGCTGGCGTGTTGGTATCTATGGTATCAATGAATGTCCAAGCATTGCAAGACGACCAAGGTCAACGACAGCAAGGCCAAGAAGGACAGGTTGAAGGCCAAAAAGGCGAAGATGCTAAAACACCTAGCTGGACATGGTCCGACATAGGTAGCGAAGCGGGTAAATGTATTGGCGCGATTATCTATGGCACAGTTGCTGGCAATATGCTTCAGTGTATACACGCCGATAAGGTTGCACAAGAAGCTACAGCTCTCACTGGATCAACCGTAAGCGCAATTACAGGTCATAATACCGTGAATAAAGTTGGTAGCATTGTTCTTGGAAACGGTGTACTTCTTGCTGGTGCATATGCGCTACAAAATCCTGAAGAAGTAAAGGACTTATATAATAATAAGACTCCGAAAAATGGGATTTTGGGAACGACTAAAAAGTTCATCAAAAACTACCGCCACTGGATTCTGACGGGTCTTGTTACCCTAGCTAGTTTATTCGGCAGCGATTCAAAGTAATTTGACAATATCACGATAATAAAACCCCGTGAGGGAAACTTCACGGGGTTTGTTATACACTAGTCCGACTAGGAAAAATTATGACAAGTATTTTCAAAAGAATACCTAACATGCATGGCCTATGGCTTGCGCTCATTATGTTATGTGCCACTAGCACGAGCTCCGCGCAAAATCTGGTTTACAATGCACAAGAAGCTGAGAAAGCTCTTGGCTTTGATCCAGGTATTACCTATGTGCCTCAAGAAAACGATAATGAACCTATTATTTGCGCCCATGGATTTGGTCACTATGGCCAATGGTATCAAAACAATGCTCATCTCTTTAAAAAATCACTCATCGCATTCAATTTTTCTGATCGTGCTTTTTTTAATCCCAAAACAAGTTTTTTGGGCAAATTATGGGCTGGATATTCAATCAATCTAGGTCAAGAGCGTGATGTCAAAACATTGCTATTTGTGCTTAAAACCTGCGTACAGAATGGTTTTAAAAAAGTTCATGCATTTGGGCATTCACGCGGGGCTGCAACTTGGATTAGAGCACTTCACGTCTTGGAAATGCCTACAAATGTTGAAAATGCGCTTATATTAAAAACAGTCGGCATTGATGAAGCTATGCGCAATAACATTAAGAATATGCTTGTTCCCGGTTCTATAATACTTACCAGTCCTCTTTTGGATTTATACAGCTCGTTAAATTATCAAATGAAAAAAACGATATTTTCTTCTATCTCTCGTACAAGTGCATTTGTTGCTGCACTTTTTATACGCATGATCACACAATGCAATTTATGGTGTCAAAAACCTATTAACCTATTTCAAGAACTCATTCGCAAATCAAGATATAAATTTTTTGTATCAATAGTACCTAAAGATGATTTATTAGGCAGCGATCATATCGATACAATCACCGATTTGTCGCAAAACTCTCAAACACGACTAAGGCTTTTACCGTCAGGTGAAGATCACAATGACATTCATCATATTATTCAGTCGTGTCATGAACTTTGTCGCAATTAACCTACGTGAAGAAAACTCACATTTAAAATCACAATTTCCTCATGTTGCGTATTTAAGCGCATCGATTGATGATCACTTGAGTCCAGACAAATTCATCAGTCCTGGTATTGGTGATTTTGGTGCTCGCTTTTTTGGGACTGACTAGTGATGGCTTGTCGAAAATACATAATTTGGGTAGACTAGCGACTAATGGAGTTCGTGATGGTTCGACAGGCTCACCACGAACGGTTACATAAATTTCTTCTTATCTTTGTAGATTCCTCATACTACCTAAAATTTCTCTCTGAGAGGCTATGAAGAGCGCTAAGCACAACGTATAAGCTCTGCAAAAAATAATTAATCCCGTTCGTGGTGAGCCTGTCGAACCATCACGAACTCAAAAAAATGCGTAATTTGTTTACGTGTTAACGTTGAGAAAAAATATGAACACTATTCCATTGTTGCAAGTGCGCAACTTAGTAAAAATTTTTCAGCCGAAAAAAAAGTGGTTTTCACGAGCTCCAAAAAAAGAACCTTTTGTAGCGGTGAATAATATTTCCTTTGATCTGCATCAAGGTGAAATTTTAGGATTTTTAGGTCCAAATGGCGCGGGCAAAACAACGACTATTCAGCTGCTGCTCAGCGTTATGTCACCAACTTCGGGAAGCATTTCCTATTTTGGCAAAGATCTTTATCGACATCGCAGTGAAGTGCTCGAATATATCACGTTTGCAAGTACTTATGTAAAACTTCCTGGAAAGCTCACGATCTATGAAAATTTGGCAGTTGCTGGACAACTTTATGGCATACCGCGCAATGAAATCGATGCTAAAATCAGAGAATTCATGAAATTTTTTGATATGTGGCACCTACGCGACCGTCTGTGCAGCACATTATCAGCAGGTCAAGCAACACGTGCCATGCTCGTGAAAGCGTTTTTAACTGAACCTAAAATTGCATTGCTCGATGAACCAACAGCAGCGCTTGATCCAAACATCGCCTACGAAATTCGCTCCTTCATTTTGCACCAAAAAAAAGAGCGCGGCATTTCCGTGTTGCTCACTTCGCACAACATGGATGAAGTTGCCGAAGTATGTGATCGCGTTCTTGTACTTAAACATGGTACTATTATCGCCGATAATACACCAAAAAAACTGGCCGCCAGTGTTGCCGGCGCTCACGTACACTTTATTATTACCGATGGCATGAAGCGTGCCCAAGAATACCTGCAGCAGCGCTCCATCGCGCACTTTACTAAAGAGCGGCGCATAGAAATCACTCTTGATGAGGAAAAAATTCCACAACTCCTGACTGAACTTATGCAACTTGGCGTCGTTTACTCGCATATCGCCATTGAACGTCCAACACTTGAAGATTATTTCTGGCACATAGCAGAATAGCCCCAAACTTCCGTTTCATTCCACCTGGGGGCCCCAATCAAAAATTTAAAGAAGCATTGAAAGGAAAAAAATCATGAATTTGCAGCGCATAACTACGGTCATACAAAAAAATCTGTTGTTGCTTTCTCGTGATCTTTTGCAAATTACCGATCTCGTGTATTGGCCATTGCTTGACATTACGCTGTGGGGATTCACCAGCGCTTGGCTTGGCACCAATCAACCTGGTGGCAATGTTGTGGCACTTACCACGCTAACGGCATTAACGCTTTTCCATATTATGAGTCGTTCGCACATGGATATTGCTGTTAGTTTGGTCAATGAATTGTGGGACAGAAATTTAGTAAATTTATTTTCAAGTCCGCTCAGCATTGGCGAATGGTCATTGAGCGCGATGCTTCTTGGCATGGTAAAATCTTCTTTCACCGTGCTATTTTGTTCATTCGTAATCTGGTTGCTCCATGGTTACAACGTATTTTCTCTTGGTTGGCTTATGATTCCACTCATGATGGCGCTCATTTTCTCGGGCTGGAGCACCGGATTTTTTGTATCAGGCATGTTATTAGGGTGGGGTCAACGGGTACAAAATTTTATCTGGTCAATTCCGTGGCTGTTTGCAGCATTCTGCGGTGTATTTTATCCGATCACCATTCTACCGCACTGGGCTCAGATTATCGCACGGCTATTGCCCATGACGTATGTGTTTGAAGGCACTCGGTATGCGATTGCCAATCATGCGCTGCCTTCTAAGTATATTTATTTGAGCATTTTGTTGAGCATCTTTTATTTTGTGCTTGGCTACATGTTTTTCCGCAAGATGTTTTCGAGAAGTAAAAATTTTGGACTCTCTCGCTTAGAGCAGGAATAATTTATTCATCATTGCTTGATGAATCAGACCATTCATGCGTATGTTCAGGTTTCTGAAAAAGATCATAGTGAATCGCGTTTGCAGTTGCTCCATCATTGAATGAATAATAAATATACATAAAGAATTGATTAAAACCACAGCTACGCTTGTAGTCGGCAGGTAAATTATCCCGATAACTTTTTTCTTTTGTCTGTTTTCTTTTTTCGGTAGTTGCACTATTCTGCGCATGACTTTTTGATCTTTTACTTGGAACTTGCGGGCCATCAACAATAATTACCGGCAATTGCGTTGAGCTGGCTGAATCATTGGGAACTAACTCATGAGCCTTTCTCCGATCATCATTCCCAACCGAGTCATTGGCTGCTGTCGGTAGTGCTTTATGAACAATTACTTCTGACAAATTGGTGGTGCTTGCAACTACTACTTCACGTTGTTGTAGCGTTTGCATGCTTGTTGAAACTACTGTTGGTTCTTGGCTAGGAAACAGATCTTCATACTTTTGAGGTTGTAGAGGTTTAGCTTTGGGGAGTTTTTCTTTGTTTATTGCGGTTGGTTTTATTTCGGGCAAGCTTGGCTTTGCACCTTGCACTGGCAAGTTTGACATAAAATCTTCGTCTAAATCAGATGTCAAAATTCGCCTAGAAGATACTGCTTGTTCCATGCCATGACTAATCTGTGATAATAATAAAAACGTCACCGCAAATAATTTCAAGAGCATTACTTCATTTCTCCTTATTCATGTTCAGCTTCAAATAACTTTTCTCCTGAATCAGGGATTGGCTTTTTTTCTTCGTCTAATTGCCTCATGTTTTTTATAGTCTTATCAAACGTACCCGGATGTTCACCTTCCATCTGCTGTTGCGCAAGAACCTTCTGCACAGTTATAGGTTTTTTATTTTCATCACGTGAATTTCCTGTTGGAGATGTCTCCATGCAGCAAATTCTACAACTTAAACTTACAACCAACACACTGCAAACTATCATTTTATTAATGAGCATTTTTTTCTCTCAATTAATGATGATGGTTATAAAATACTTAGCCAAGTATTGTGGAATAGTCCAGAAAAATGCAAGCAGATTTTCATACCCTTGATGTAGTTTTATTGTAAATAACTACGCATCTCGTTATAGTAGATAAAAATATCATCTTCATAAATTCCAAATTCATATGAATATTTTAGAAATAAGAAATATCATCAAAACCTATCAGACACCGCATGGCAGCTTTAATGCTCTCGATGACGTTTCGCTCGATATCAAACAAGGCGAGATTCTTGGTTTGCTCGGTGTTAATGGTGCTGGCAAAACCACCCTATCATCAATTCTTGCTACCTTGCATCCACCAACTTCTGGTGATGTGCTGTTTAAAGGTGAATCGATCTACCATACTTTATTAAATTACCGCAAAGCACTCGGCTTTTGCCCGCAACGACAAAACCTCGATATGCAATTAACGGTTGAAGAAAATTTGTTATTCGCGGGCCGGTATTTTTTACTTCCAGAAGCTGTGGTTCGTCAGCGAGCGCAAGAACTCATGGAGAATTTTCAACTTACGCGCTACCGAGACTATGAAATCAATGCACTTTCTGGTGGCACCAAGCAACGAGTACTTATTGCACGTGCGCTCATGCACAACCCCGAAATTGTTATTCTTGATGAGCCAACCGTTGGTCTTGATCCTGACGTGCGCCGCATTTTGTGGGATTACATAAAACAACTCAAAGCAAAAGGCATCACCGTAATCTTGACCACCCACTATCTTGATGAAGCTGAAATTTTGTCTGACCGCATTTGCATTTTGAGCAAAGGCAAAGTTCTGCTCATCGCTGATGTAAAAGAGCTCAAATCAAAACATCAACAAAAATCACTCGAAGAAATTTTTATTGCGCTAACGCAAGAAGCCCATCAGAATGCTGCAACTGAGCTGGAGCAGAATAATCATGGCTAGAGCATTAACCACCAACTTCAATGTGTTTTGGCAACTCGTTAAACGTGATGCGTATGTACTGAGTTTCCAGCTAAAAAGTAAATTAGTTGATGGCGCTGCCATTGTTGCTCTACAAGTACTTGTGTTTGGACACCTTCTGCCTCTTGCGGGCATGGCGCCAAATCTAATTGCACCGACTTTTATTGGTACGATTATCCAGTTGTGCATAACACTCGGTTATGGACTTTCGTTGCGGTTGCTCTTTGATGTCGAATACAACCGCTTTATCAGCTACCGCTTAACACTGCCCTTGAACAAACAGTGGCTCTTTGGTGTTTACATTGTGAATTTTATGATTGAGCAGTTAGTCACTACCATTCCTCTTTTTTCTCTTGGCATCATCGCTCTTGGCTCTTCGTTTGTTACGGTGCATACAAGTCCGCTGCTGTTTGTAGTGGTCTATTTTTTGTCATTATTTTTCATGGCAAGTCTATTTTTATCATTTAGCCTTATGTATAGCTTTAGATGGTTTTTCGACAATCTTTGGCCCCGCCGCCTGACTCCCTTGTTGTTATTTGGTGGTTCGTTCTTTCCCTGGAAAAAAGTTTTTGCGTTCTCACCAACCGTAGGCGTTCTGTTCTTGGCAAACCCATTTACCTATGTCGCAGAAGGGCTACGTGCAACGCTTATAGGCGGACCCGATTTTTTACCAATTTTTGTATCTATACCTATGTTGTTAGTTGGTATAACAGTCAGCTGGCTCTTATTTAGCCGCGGCGTGAGTAAACGCCTGGATCCAGTGTGAGGTACAACATGCTCAGAACAATGCATATTTTTTGCGTATTTTTATGGCGAGATTTTACCCTAGGATGGAAATCAAAAAATTCTTATTTGATCAATTACATTCTTATTTATCCGATGCTCTACGCATTCACTTTTTTATATCTGCAATCCAATATTTATTTTGGCGCACATCAGCAAGCAATGGGCACGGCAATTTTTGTGGGCAATATTCTGCTCGCCCTCATCACATTATCAAATAAGTACACCAACGAACTGATGTTTGATTTGGAACAAAATCGTTTTATCGACTATCAAATTTCGCTCCTGCCGCCGCGCTTTGTGCTCTTGGAACGCATCACATTTGCTGCTCTGTGCACCTTTCTCATGTTAATGCCCTATTTTCCTGTAGCAAAGCTTGTTTTTCGTGATCAATTCGTCACGACCAATACTTCCTGGATTGCATTGGAGATTATGGTTTTTGTAGGCGCATTTTTCTGTTCATCGTACAATCTTCTAATGTCGTGCATCCTGAGAACAGCGCAAATTTCCCAATTTTGGATTCGCATTAATCAGCCATTGCTCATTTTGGGTGGATTCTGGGTGCCACGTTACATTATTCAACAATTTTCTCCCTTGCTAGGCGCACTGACCTACCTCAATCCGCTCATGTATGTCACCGAAGGATTACGCCAAGCAGCAATTGGTGGCAATCAATTTTTACCACTGTGGATTTGTCTAGTAATGCTTTTATTGTTTACCTGTCTGTGCATTATTACCAGTTTCTATTTCTTTAAAAAACGTACTGATCATATTTAAATACAAAACAACCGCTCATCAATAGATGAACGGTTGTTATTTTAATTTCTTAATGAGGTGTTATTCCAGTGCGCCACCAGGTAATTCGGCTTCGCCTTTTTCGTAGAGCAACGGCGTACAGTTCGTAATTATGCACTCGCTATACTCCTCACCCTCAGTTTGATCAAGACCGAGATTTCCTTCTTTCTCAAGTCTTTCTGCCTTTTTCTGACATACGACTTTACACTCTTTATAAGCTTTTTGACCTTTTTCTGATTTGCCTTTAGGTTCGTCCTTTGCTAATAGACCCGCGCTTACCAAAGAAATCAGCACAAAATACATAATTTTCTTCATTACTACACTCCTTCTATAATTCCTTTTTTTCAAACGTTATATGGTTATTTTTAGAGTACCAGATTGGAGATTGATAATGCAATAGTAATTGACACATTGTAATTGTTTTACGGCTATAAGCCTGGTATAAGGCATTATCAGGATAGCAATATATTGCTTATCAGGTTCATAAAAGTGTATCTTGAAAATAAGATTATCTAAAAAAACAAGATGTCACCCTGAACTCGTTTCAGGGTCCATGTTAGTACATAAAAAATGCCAAAAAATCTGATCTAATAAGCAGCAATAGGTAAAAATAGATCCTGAATCAAGTTCAGGATGACATCAATGAGGATATCGCTCACTAATACAGATTTTATGCGAGAAGGATTTTGAGAATTTTATGAAAAAAATAGTGTTTTTAGGCTTGTTTTTAAGCATTTATACCTGTTTACATGCCGTTGTTGTGCGTCGGGTCGGAGGGGAAGTTTCATTTGTCGAGGAAGCTGCCGCTCGATTTTCTCCTGATAATCACTTTGTTTCAGGTGAAATAGTAATTGTGCACGATGAAGATGGCGCACCTCGTTATGCTCAGATAAGTTCAGATGAGCGAGTGACACCGCTCGAAGGTCACCAATATCTGGTTTATATGTTAGACCCGCAAAAAAATAGCTACATCGATTATGTAGAAACCTCGAAACTTGGCCAAATTCCTAATGAAGCGCTCACCGGCTTAAAAGCCGGTGTATCGCGCGGAATTCTTCGAAGCCAGAAATAGTGACCCTACTTCGCTCTACGAGCTTCGAAGGGTTCTACCCTGCCATTCATCCCCAGCCTTGAAAGGCATGGGGTTTTCTGGCGAAGTAGAACAAATAGCTGCAATCGACGATAAAAAATCTAGCTGGTATACTAAAAATTATGGGAATAATTTTTAGGATCTTCTATGGCAAAAATTCTATTATATTACAAATATGTGACCATCTCACATCCACAAGAAATAGTTGCGTGGCAAAAAGCCTTATGTGCCGCCCTTGATCTCAAAGGCCGCATCTTAATCGCCAAGGAAGGCATCAATGGCACCTTAGGTGGTTCTGCGGACAGTCTCGAAATCTACAAAAAAACCATGCTCGCACATCCACTCTTTAAAAAAATCGATTTTAAAGAAAATGACGGTGATATTGCCTACTTTCCACGGCTACGGGTAGTTGAGCGCAACGAGATCGTCACCATGGGCGTAGATCCTGAAAAAATTACAGCGCAACAATCTGGCAAGCATCTCACACCCCGCCAAGCACACAAATTTTTACAAAGTAAGCCAGATGATCTGGTTATTCTTGATACTCGCAATCAGGTTGAATCAGCCATTGGCACGTTCAAGGATGCCATTACCCCACCATTACAACACTTTCGTGATTACCCGGCCTTCATCGATCAAAATTTGGATACCTTCAAAAATAAACAAGTTTTCATGTTCTGCACCGGCGGAGTACGCTGTGAACGTGCAAGCGCATATTTGAAATCAAAAGGCGTTACCAAAGAAGTGTATCAACTGGAAGGTGGCATTCACCGCTACATCGAACAATTTCCTGATGGTTTTTTCCGCGGCAAAAATTATGTGTTTGATGGCCGTATTGCCGTAAAGGCAAATGACGATATTCTGGGAAAGTGTGCATTGTGTCCCGCCGCTTGTGATGAGTACAATAATTGTTTGAATGCCGACTGTAATAAACATTTTATTTGCTGTGATGCGTGCGTTGTAAAATATAATTACACCTGCGGGAGCACCTGTTTTGAGTTGGTTAAAAACAACCAAGTACGATTGCGACCTTTGTACCGAAAAACCAGTATTAATGCATCAAATGAACTACGCGAGAAAACAATTATGAACACGCAAACAACTTCGCATCAACAGCAACCAAGTCCTCGTTTAATTCAAGAAAATATTCCTCTCAAAGATAAAAACTGGTTCCAAACCGGAGGTCCTGCTCGTTATTTTGCAGAGCCAACCAATGCACAAGAATTTGCCCAAGCTCTCGATTTCGCTCGCACACAACAACTACCAATTTTTGTACTTGGACAAGGCGCAAATATCCTTATCAGCGATGAAGGGTTTGACGGCCTCGTAATTCGACCTCAGCTCACACAGATTACGCATGTCATACATAATGATGAAGTTCTTGTGCATGCTGGAGCTGGCGTCACCATGGATGCACTCATCGAATACTGTCTTACGCATAATATTCTTGGGCTCGAAGAATTTAGTGGGATACCTGGCACGGTGGGCGGATCGGTTTATATCAACCTCCATTACTTTCAATTTTTGCTCGAGCAGTTCTTGCTTGATGCACAGGTTATTAATCATCTTGATAGCACCGTAAAAAATGTAACTCCCGCGTGGTTCAACTTTGGCTATAATCAATCAACGTTGCTTGCGCAAGAATATTACTTAATTTCTGCAACTTTTCGTTTAAAAAAAGCTACTGATCTTGAAGTTGCTTTTGCGCGTGGCAGACGCGTGGAAATCATTAGACATCGCGCAGCACGCTATCCAAACAAAAATACCTGTGGTAGTTTTTTCCGCAATTTTTATCCCGAGGAAGTAGCTGAGTTCATTGCAGGTACAGACAAAAAACTGATTTTCGTCGCCTATTATCTTGATAAAATCGGCGTCAAAGGCGTCTTGAGCGTTGGTGATGCCGTTGTTTCACATCAACATGCAAATATGTTAGTGAATAAAGGCAATGCAACATCAACTGACCTCATCACCTTGGCACGCACAATGCAGGAACTTGTGCAAAAACAATTTGGCATTGTGCCACAGCCAGAATGCCAATTGGTTGGATTTAAAGAATGCCCATTGTTATAAAAAGGACCTATCATGAAAAAATTTTTATTTTACGCCTTGCCGATTTTAATCACACTTCACGTGCAGGCTATGCGTAAAAATCAGCAGGATGATTCTTATCGCACGCTTAAAGGCATGACGGGGTTCCTTCATCGTATGTCTGAACAGATTGGTGATAATAACTTTATCGTTAATTCAGTAGGCGTCTCAGAGGACTTCCCTGAATATGCTGAAGTCAGGCGGCTTGATGATAATCGCTTAGGAAAAAGATTCCAGTTTCCCAAAGGTCAGTCGTCCTACAACTTAACAGTGATCGATAACACTACGTTTGTCGCAAATCACATTCCTAAATTGGGAAAGTTACCTCAAAAAAATTTTTCGGTGAATAATATTGAAAACGCTACAACAAGATTTTTGCCTGGCCCAGGAACTTCAACTTCATGTTTAGTGCGATTAACCGATAGAGAAGTTGTTGTTGGTGGATGGGCAGACACCGACGCCATCCTTTTATATGATCTGCGTACCAATAAACCGAGCGGCTTTAACACGGGCAAGGCTGCAATAACAGCTCTTGCAAGTTTACCTAATAACAGCAACCAAATTTTATCTGGTCAGTACGGAGCAACAACTATAAAGCTCTGGGATGCAAGAAAGCCAAATAAGCCGATGCATGAACTTAAGGGCCACACTGATTCGGTAACAGGAATCTCTGCAACAATTAATAAACATAGTCTTTGGCCACATGTTGTCTCAATACAAAATGAGTCGGGTATAATTTGGAATTTGCAAGATAGTATTCCTTATAGAACATTTAGTATCGGCAAAAAAATGCTTATGCTAAAAGCGTTACGAAATCAGTACATTGCTACTATAGGAGAATGGGGCCATGAAATATTTTTATTTGATCTGCATGGCAATTTGATAAAGACCCTGCGAGCTGATTATGAAGATCCTGATCTTTATCTTACGTGCGTAAATGAACTGAGCAATAATGACATCCTTGCGACTGGCGAAGGATATATTAAATTATACAGGACACCTACTGAACAGAAAAGAGCTGATTATGAAGATGATTTTGATGCTGATATAGATGCTTTAGAAACCGGCATTGAAACAGTGGTGAGTGGTGTTGGCGATGTGGTTCTCAAAATAGGTGATATTTGCGAGGATATTTTTTAGCCATTGGATGAGATGTAAAATCAAGGAGGTATGTAGTGAAAAAGATACTGCTATGCACCCCACTCATCACCTTGGCATGCACTATGCAGGAGCTTGTACAAAAACAATTTGGCATTGTGCCACAGCCTGAATGTCAATTGGTTGGATTTAAAGAATATCCATTGTTATAAATTGATGTAAAAAATCTAAACATATTTTTGCATGTCTTGACTTTACTACTAAAACTAAGGAACCATTCAGATAATTCTTTCTGATTTTTCACCATACTTAAGGAGAGTGGGTTGAAAAAATTGTTCCTTTGTTTACACATTCTTTTCAGCATGCTCTATGCATGTACCATGCAATGCCATAAAGTTAAACTATCGGAAATCATACAAAAAACTTCACGCCCGTATCGTTCACATGAGATGAAAAATGATGTAGAGCTGCGAGATGTTGAACAGATTGGCAGCACGGAAAGATTTATTGTTAACTCAAACCACATCGACGTGCGGCATCTGTGACCAATCAGCTCGTAACAAGACTCTATTTTCCACCTTCTTGTCCTTCGTATCGCATGAAAATGGTTAATGACCGTGACATTGTTGCAAGTGTTTTCTCGGATGGCAACGAACATCCTGCTAACTATTTTTATCACCGTAAACTTAATGACCCGCAATTTCAACACATACTTCCTGGTCCCACAGAAGCTGTCACCTGTTTCAGTCCATTAACGGATAATGAATTTTTAGTTGGTGGACGCAATGCGACCGCTAAAGCAGCTATCGTCAAATATGATCTAAGATCATACGCGGCAACTAAATTTTCGACGGGCACAACGCAGATTACCTGTCTTGAAAAAAATCCTCATAACAATCTACAATTCTTTGCAGGAAACACAGGAAGCACTACCATCAAACTCTGGGACGTGCGAAATACAGACAAACCCGTTGCAGAATTACAAGGACATAAATCTTATCCTGTTAGCATCAGTGCAACAGAAAATCAAAATAGCGCTTATCCGCATCTTGTTTCTATCGCAGATCAAGAAGAAGGATATGAACCGGGTCTAATTTGGGACTTTAAAAATAGCGCGCCGGTCGCTAAATTTACTCATTCTTTTGGACGTCCAACTATAGTGCGTTCTCTAAAAAATGGAACTCTTGCTCTCTGCGCCGATTGTGAAGATGACATAGAAACATTTGATCTGACAACGGGAGAACAATTAGATACGTTGCATGGCAGTGATTATGCCACCTGCCTGAGTGAACTAAACAATGGTGACTTAATAACCTCTGCTATCGCATTTGTAGAGTTTTACAAAACCAAATCTAAAAAAATTGAAGATGATGATCTTGAAGATATAGTTGCTACTATGGTAGATGCGGCAGATGAGCTTGCCGAAATATTCTGGTGAGGAAAACGCTATGAAAAAATTAGTTTCATCAGTTGCTTTATCACTTGCGATGCAACTCTCAACTATGCAGGAAAAAATTACAATGCAATCACGAGATGGTTCATATCGCACGTTGAAACATCAAGATTGGCTAGTTAATGCGGCTATTAACATCGAATTGATCCCACGGGGGAAAATGATTACAACAGGCTGCAATGCTATTAATGTTTGGGATCTTGCAAAAGATACACCAATTAACATAATGAGAGACCTGCATGGTAGAATAACATGCGCAAAAATGATTTCCGACAATAACATCGCCACCACAAAAACCACTTCGCTCGTTGTCACAATTCAAGACTTGCAAGGGAATGTTATTCGAAGCTTTTTTGGTCCTTGGGCTGTACTTGGCCATAGCATATGCAAACTGAATAACCATGAATTTGCTGTAGGTGGTTCTGAACAAAACAATAATCCTTCTCTAGTTGTTTTTGATCAAAGATCTCCTGGCCAAAAGCCATCTATCCGAATGCGCCCTCGCGATTCATTAGAAAAAGATATCACTGCTCTTGAATGCTTAGACGAAAAACACTTATTGGCTGGACACTGGAATAATGCACCGGAAATTACTTTGTGGGATATCAGAAAGCCCGAGCGAGAACAAGGTGGTTTTACTACACAAGGTTCTCCACATAGCATTGCAGTGTTAGGAAAAACAGAACAACATCCGCTCATAACTTCGGTAGAAAATGATTCCTTCCAACATCGCATTCTAAACTTGAAGGGTGAAATTGTTGCCAAATACACCACTCTCAGTCCTAATAAAGTAGTAACGTCGCTTGAATTTAATAAAGCATTTGCGACTGGTGGCGATAATGGAGATCTATCGCTCTTTACTCGAAGAGGAGCATTACTTGCGCTTCTTAAAGGACACACTACACGCGTACAAGATATTACTGAATTACCACATGGTGATGTACTTTCTGCGGATCTCGATGGTTACATAAAATTCTGGAAATTTCCTTCTCAAGAAAGTAAAGACAAAGAAAAAGATCTTGAAGATACTTTTTTTAGTGGTATTGAAACTGTTGTAGAAATGGCAGAAGACTTTGCTATCGATATGCTTGATGATATCTAATTGGGAAAAAACGATTCAAGTAAAGCTTATTTCAAAATCATAAATTTTTTTTTCGTTAGGGGTTTTGCCACCCCTAACAACGGGCACTAAAGAGACTTCGTCCCTTTAGAATCCCTACGCTTAGAAGTTGGCATTCGCCTTCCTACTTCGCTAAAGCTTCGTAGGACAAGACGGCTCACAATCCACAGGCCTGCCCAAGGGGAAAGTATTCCCATCCCTCTCTTGGCACATCTTATTTTATGGTTGGCCTGTCGCCTGCTAAGCTAGAGCGGTGGATTATCAATTTTAAAAACATGGTAAATAGACGGCAGGTTGAACTCGCAGCTTGCCATGCGAACACCATGCACCTACTCGCCAGTGAGTCGCGTACCAATTCCCTTGATTTAAATCTCGCCGGTATCATGTTGATGAGCGTTGGTGCAGAGCATGCCCTTCGACAGGCTCAGGATAAAGTCCACCCGCAGTAGTCATTAGGCGAGTGTGGGCCCCAGGCGGAGCAAAGCGAAGGCTGGGTAAAGTAGTCACCGTTCGAGCGAAATGAGCAGGTCCAGGGCAGCAGCCCTGGTGCCCAGCTCGAGGGTGGCAAAACCCTCGAAAAAAAACACAGGAAAAAAAATCATAAAAATTGTATCAACGAAGATAAGTATCGGTTCTTAGGGGTGGCAAAACCGTTAAAAAAATAAATAAAATACTGCGAATATGGTATGCTTAATTCCATGAATGAACTAATTTTTCTCCTGCACGCCAGTGCACTCAGCCTCTTTCTCCTGATAGCCCTGCGTATGGGCAAAGAAGCGCTCATCGCGCTTATCAGCCTTTATGGCATTCTTGCTAACCTTTTTGTTACCAAACAAATCACTCTTTTTGGTCTTGGCGCAACTGCTTCTGATGCCTTTGCTGTTGCGGCCATTTTAGGGCTCAATTTGCTGCAAGAATATTTTGGCACTGCCATTTCAAAAAAAGCAATTTGGATCTGTTTTATGAGTCTTGTGGCTTACACCGCTGCAACACAACTGCATCTTGCATATATGCCAAGTAGCTTTGACATCACCCATGGTCATTTTTGTGCACTGCTGGAAGTTATGCCACGCATTACCTTCGCTTCTATCTTCACATTCTTCATCGTGCAACAAATTGATCGTTGGTTGTATGGCATCTTGCAAAATAAATTCGGCACGCGTTATTTTGTGCTGCGCAACTATGCGTCACTCGCCTTTTCTCAACTTATCGACACCATACTTTTCAGTTTTCTCGGATTGTTTGGTGTTGTTGAAAATATTGCTAGTATCATCTTAGTAAGTTATATGATTAAGATGCTTGCAACATTCCTGACTACTCCATGGCTCATATTAAGCAAATACATTGCACCTCGACTAACAAAATAAATGGCATGCAAGCATAATTTCAGAAGATCCCTTTAAAAAGGAGGGCATTATGAAGTATGTGCACAATGGTTTTTGGCTAATAACTTTGCTGATATCATTGATTTTCTCATGTTGTGGCATGCAGAAAAATTCTACCATTCAACACAAAGTCGTTTACTCGAGAGAATTGGTATTAGATTTTAAGGGTGATGTTATCCATTCGCAGGACATTTCTGGAAACATACTAATTACCGCTACTAGTGTTTCTAATCTTACGTCAGTTTTGTTAAATGAGACAAACAAGGGGCTTTTTGGTTTTTGCATTCTTGAGTATCGCGACACCGATCCAAGCTTTCTAAGAGCACAATTTACCAATGCCAAAGTATTATCATTATCAGCAAACAATATCCGACGAAATCTCAAATATTTTGAAGTGTACAATTTGCAAGAAGATAATACGGTAACTTTAGAAGCGCACGGCGATACTTCATTGAAAGTTTTTATCGGCAACCTTAATGAAAACCCACAACGACTGGAAAAAGAATGATGAAGTTTTTCTATTTTGCAATGGGACTCTTAGTAGTATCAATCACCAATCTTTCCCATACCATGGAAGAAGTAGAAGAACGAGAACTCATTCTGTTTGTCACTGGAAACATTCAATTTTCGACAGAAAACGATGAACAACCAAAAATAATTGGTAATAATATCACTCAGATCACCGCCAGCTTGTTTTCATCAGATCAGGATGGCGATTTATTTTATGATAAAGATCGGCAACTTATTGATTTTCGACTTCTTAAATATCAAGAAAAAAAAACATACTGGTATGAGGAAACAACATTTAACCTCCAAGCAACGTTCACCAATGTTGATCGAATAACATTAACCACCTCTGATGCATTTTTTCCTATGCTGTGTAAGATTAGGAAATTGCCTCGCACAGCACAAACAACCTCCCTCAAGATTCCTAGTGATAGTACCATAACCCTAGAACTTTCGGGCAAACGTCCTACAGGGGTAATGAGTTATTTTTTGGGATATGTACCTCCCCAAACCCCAAGGAAAGAATAATCCTTTTTCTAGACTTGAGGCTGAAGCAACCGGCATCGATACTATGTATGGTATGTGGGGAGATCTTCTATTTAATATACCCAAAGGTAAAAAGACAATCTTACGAGTTTCTTGTCAAAATAAAACATTCAATGAATTTGTGAGCAAACTTGGTCTTGATGGATCACAAGAAATTCATAACGAATGATAACATCTCAATCCTACTCCGATTGCGCTACGAGTTGCAGGCTTTTCACATCACAAGCTACAATTTCAGAACCGCTTGACCAAGCAAGGCGTCCGTCATTAAGTACCTGAAGATTCCTTACCGGTTCTTTTTTGTGGTGACGAAACCGATGCTGCAAGACGCCACGTTTTACATCCCAAATTCCTATGGTGTTATCTTTAAGCGAAGCAATAGTGCCATCGGGTAATTTAAGTAAGGTATCACCAATACATGTAGTATCTGACAAAGTAGTCACCGCATTTTTATCACTAGACTGAGGATCCCACACTTTAATACAATGGGGGCGAGCACAATTTACAGCGACACGACTATCAGCCAACTCAAGTAATTCAAAGGTTTGCAATTGATCGTCGTTGATATCCTTTGGCATATCAATGCTATGAGCATCTTTTTCATCTTTACCAAGACACCAAAGTTTAACCTTACCGTCAATCATGCCAGAGGAAACAAGTTGACCGTTGGTAAGGGCAAGAACTTGCCAAATAATGCTTCTATGTCCAAGCAATGTCGTTAAGCATTTGGCTTCATTAACATCCCAGATTTTGATCTCGCCGTAGCCAGCAGTAGCTACGCAATGGTTGTTAGTTGGAATCATAGAAAAAATATGTTCATGTCCCGTTGGAATTTCCACGCGTTCATTATCGTAGTGATAATGAATGACATCTTTCTTACAAGAAACAATTCCTCCTTTAAGCTCTACCAGGTGATCCCCGCCTACTATGGTTGTATTCGTTTTTTTCTGTAGGTCTAATATCGTCGCATTTGCGCTATGGCCAAGATTCGCAATAGAAGTATTTCGCAGCCTCATTATGCGACCAGCTAGAGGTTTATGAATCATCTTTTTTAAAGTTTCTCCAGAACCAAGCTGCCACTTTTTTACGACATCTGGCCGATGGGATGAAACAATACTATTATCCTCGTCCTGCAAGAAATCGGTGATTCGCCCATCGTTTTCTTGTTGTTTGAACACCGTTATAACCTTTTGTATCACTTTTTTGGGCACATCTCCTGCATCCAGCAGGTTACTGGCAACCATCGTAATCAATGACACGTGCAAGAATAGTCTCATGGCAACCTTTCAAAAACAAATCATACCGATTGGCAAAAACTGGCATCACTATAAAAACATTTCTCAACATTATGCCAGTGTTTTTTTATCCATAGCATCAGATAATGAGTAAATTAGACAGTTCTGCTCATTTTAAATTTATGTATGGCCACTCCTTTTTGATTCTCCGCTCATATCCTTTATACTAGAGATATGGACTATTTTAAATTCGAATTACTCCACATTTCCAAAAAATCCAGAGCTCGCGTTGGCCGCATCCATACTCCCCATGGAGTTATTGATACGCCCAACTTTGTGGCTGTGGGCACTAATGCTACTCTTAAGGCTTTGGACAGCAAGACGGTCAATGATATTGGCCTGCAGCTCATGTTTTGCAACACCTACCACCTCATACTCCAGCCAGGAGTAGCAACTGTGGCACAGGCTGGCGGATTGCATAAATTCATGAACCGCACCATGCCCATTATTACCGATTCGGGTGGATTTCAGGTATTTAGTCTGGCAGCGGGGCAAGTATCTGATGAACTCAAAAGCCGTGGTACCAAAAAATATGAAGGTTCGGTTTTAAAAACTAATGAAGATGGGGTTTTGTTCAGATCCTACCGCGATGGACAGAAAATATTGTTAACGCCCGAAAGCTCCATTGCGGCTCAAAAAGCACTGGGTGCTGACATAATTATCCCTTTTGACGAGCTATTGCCCAATAATGTCGATCCGAGTGCTCTTGAGCGCTCGTTGCACCGCACCCATAGGTGGGAAAAACGGTCGCTGGACGCGCATCTTGCCAATCCCAATAATCAGGCAATGTATGCCGTGGTGCATGGAGGCACTGACCAGCGCTTGCGTGGCATGAGCACTGATTTCTTAACTAAATTGGATTTTGATGGTTTTGCACTGGGTGGCTCCTTTGGCAAAAATCATCAGGAAATGTTTGATCTGCTTGATTTCACGGTTCCGCGCTTACCAGCTGATAAACCGAATCATCTTTTGGGAATTGGCGATTTAAAATCGGTGGAAGAAGTTATCAAGCGAGGAATTGATACCATGGACAGCTCACATCCTACGCGCTGCGCGCGACATGGTTTGGTATTTACTAAAAATGGTCCTCTAAAAATATTAAAACCAGAGAATAAAACTAATTTTTATTCTCTGGATAAAACCTGTGCTTGTTTTACCTGTCAAAATTTTACTGCAGCGTATATTCATCATCTATTCAAGGCTAGCGAAATGACCGGATATACCTTAGCAACCATTCATAATTTGCATTTCATGGTGCAGCTCATGGCTGAATATCGTCAGAAAATTCTTAATGATGAAATATAATAATTTTTAACACCATCCAAACCACGTTGGGAACACCGTGGTGAAGAGATGCTTAATAGTATCTTTATAATAATACGCTAAACCACCAACAATTGCGCACGTTGCTGCTATAGGAAGATATTTGGCAAATAGTGACCCATTCTCAAGCTTTTGTTTGGACGTCGCGATATCAGTATCTTCATTAAGAATAGCTTGTTTATTTTCTTGCTGAAGCTGCTCAGGTTCTTGTTTTTCAAATGGCACAATTTGCTTATATTCTTGCTTATCTTCCTTGAGCATTTGAACATCATCTTTTTGAGAACTATAAAATTCTAAAATTGATGTTCCATCATTTTTTTCGGTAACAACCGCTTTAATTTCTAGACGACGAGAATTCTTTGTGAACTCCTTAACTTTACTGAAAATGATGTCATTGTCGCGCATTTGAGCAGTATACGTCATAGCATCTTGAGTTTCGTCCGCTGGAACAGACCCTAGAACAGTGAGATTTTTTTCTTTAGCTAGTCTCTTTCTTAAAGCACTCTCATTCTCGCAATTATCACTATTGAGTATTAAATTCTTAATAATGTCACGTTTCGTGCTATCAATAAGTTTCTGATCTGTTATCCGTTTATACGGAGTAAACTTCGATTCTGATTTCTTTGGTTCTTTTCCAGTTACTGGTAGTTGCTTTTCATCAACCATTTCTTCATCAATTTTTACATCAAATTTTTTCAAAGGCAATAACACAGGGTTGCTTGTCGAGGTTTTGCTAGAATTTTCAAATATTTTTTCAAACTCGCACGTAAATGCCACATCCGATTTTCCATCACTTTTATGTTTGCCTTTGAAATTTGCAAGATCGGAAGAGTCTTTCCACTTAGCTTTTTCTTTAGTATTGTCAACGCTCGTTTTTTCGGTATATCCCTGTCCAATCAAAAATTTATTTATTCGATTCGCATGTTTTCCACCAAGCCATACAACAGCCGATTGAGTATTATTATTTTTTAATGTAGTGAGCTCATCGATAGTTTTCAGCTCAAGGAAAAAATTCCCAAAAATGTAATAAGGATTTATAAGGGCTGGACTTGTTGCCGTAGTTCCATAACTTGCTTCAAAGAATTCAGAAATTTGCTGTATGTTAGCACGGTTTGCATTTGTGTAATTTATTAGCATCTTATCAAAATTATAGGAGTCGAATCTCTTTAAATTCTCATCTACAAGAGGCTCAGCTTCTGACATATAATCTCTATACTTTTTGCATAGTGGATTATTTGCTATTAATTCTGCTGCATCTTGTTGAAATTTAGCAATAAGCTTGAAAAAATCGTCGATAGTAAATTTGAATGTTTCATCTTGCGCTTCCCTAAAAGTAATAAGACGATGGGTATCAACATTACTAAACTTAATGTCACATTTTTCTGCTTTTTTGCAAAAGAGATAGAACATGTCATCTTCAAATGCATTAACGTTATTTTTTGACCACGCGGCTGAAAATTTTTGGCGTGTTTTATCGGTCCACGTACCCGGCATAGCTTCTGGATATTTTTCTAAATGTTCACCTGCATATATGCGGGCTTCAATAATTACAGGAATGCCGCGCTCCTGCGCTATTTTGAAAAGCTTATCGGGTTGATCGTGATAATAAATAGACGTACCGTTAGCAAAAGGAGCAACGTGAGCATCATAGAGCATGAATATTTCAGGATCACCAGCTTTTGTAAGACGCTTTGCCTCATAAATAGTAGCAAAGCAAGACTGGGCAACGATTAAGGAAAATAAAATACCTGCTATCGACAAATTTTTTGATATTTTTCTAAAATATTCCATTTCTATAACCTCCTTTTACCCAAGTCTCACTGAGTTCAACTTGGGGCCCATTTTTTTTATTATTTACCTATTTAGTATTAAGTTTATATTAACTTTTCTATTTGTCAATATTGGTTGTAAATTCGATCATTACTACCTTTAATTTTTTCAGGTTAGAACAGGTAAGAATTAAATGAAATTTACAGGTAAAGCCTTTGCGCTTCCGGTTTATCTAAATTGACAATTTGAATAATGATGCTAGAATTAAAGCAACGTAGCAAAATGGAGGAAACATGCTAAAAAAATCTACTGTAATTCGATTTTTACTCCTGATAAATATATATCAGGTTACTTTTCCTGCGCCTGATGAAAGCAATGAATCAAGTCTATGGTGCCCTACAGCCTTGAGTACCATAATTTCTGTAGGTACATTCTTTGGCTTGAAAAAAATTAGTGAGAATGTGTTTGGTCAAAAACCCCTGATTTCAAATTTGATGGCACTTTCAGGAGCTGTGGCAGCATATTATCTGTGCCAAACCGCTTATACAAAACCAGTCCTTACCTTTGACAAGCAAGATTATAGCAAACCCAATGTACTGGACACGTGTCTGTCCAACCCAAGCAAAGCCTTAGAATACTCTGCCCAAACACAACAGAAATTAGGCCTTAAACCTGATTTGATCCGACTGGATAAGCCTCTTGATAAAGAACAGGTAGCAAAAGCTGAACAGCAGTGGCCTATTTTCCTCTTAGATGAATGTCAGAAAGATAGCTGCATTCTGAGTAGAAACAAAAATCCTCAATTTCGAGGAAAATATGAAGAGCGAGTGAGTGAAGCATTAGGAAAAAAAATTAAGGAATCACCTTATGCAAGACTTAACTATACCAGTTTTGCATCTGGTAATATGTTCCAGGATTTTGTAATTTTGACAAAAGCGTTAGCAAAAAATCCTAGAGCACATATCATTATCAATCTCATAGACACAAAATATGCGTTTTACGAGCTCTATAAAGATCGAGTTAATAAGCATCGTATAGTACAAAAAGGAGATATAAATTTTGATACCTATAATCAGGTAGAAGATTTCCAGAAAAATATGATCTTATATCTTCATGTAGCTGCCAACCAGTTTACTAGAACGCTTGAAAATATGTTTCCTGAAGCAACATTAACGCTTGCCTTACATGCATCATGTGCTAGCTATATTAACTACTTAGAGGATAAAAAATATACGTATCCGGATGTCCTAGTCTCCGCTGATATAATCACCGCTAAAGAGGATTCAGGTGCTGATTCTGATTATATAAAATTGATAACTGCAACACTTAAAAAAAATCAGGGTTGTAACAACCTGTGGCTTGATAAAGGTTTATATCAAACGAGCATAACAGCTCAACTTATAAGCTATTCACTTGAAAAATCTGAAGACGCCGAAAAACTCGTAGACAAAAGTGATAACAAAGAGATCTGCATTTTCCGTAAGATAGAAAATCTAGGCAATAGTGCGAGTTAACGCCGCATTTTGGCATGAACAAGGAAGATCAGTAGACTGCCACCTGCAGTGGTAGCTAGCATCTTTTTATGTTCCTTAAATTCCTGTTTTACCATGTTATAAAATAGAGAAATTCTACTTATGGAAGGCTCTTCCTCTTGATTTCTGGCATTCGCCCCTTGCACGGAGTTGGCTAGTATCATCAGAAGTATCAAATAGTTCATTTTCAGCTTTTTCATAGAACCTCATTTTTCTGTATGCTAGTATTTAGTAACTTAAGCTTTAGCTTAAATAGTATTTGAGGAAATTTCCATGACCTTAATCAGTTCTCGTCAAAATCCGGCAATAAAGGCGGTTTGTGCGTTGCATAACGCCAAGGGTCGCCTTGAACAACAATGTTTTATTGCGCAAGGCCTGCGCACTGTTGCCACATTTTTGCACCATGCATTTGTGCCAGAAGCACTCTATGTAACACCTGAAATGCAACAAGCCGCACAACAAGAAGGCATCAACAATTTCCAGCTCGTCACCAGTGATGTCATGCAAAAAATGAGCACCACCGAAACTCCCAGCGGCATTTTAGCTGTTTTTAAGATTCCAAAAACACCACCATCATCTACAATCAGATCGGGTTTGGTGCTTGCGCAAATATCTGATCCTGGAAATATGGGAACACTGATCAGAACCTGTGCAGCTATGGGATTTAAAACGGTGGTAATTGTTGAAGGTTGCGATCCGTGGTCGCCTAAAGTTATTCAAGCAAGTGCGGGTACTATTGCATTGGTTAATATTTTTTCTTGGAACTGGCAAGAACTGGTTGCCAATAAAGGAAACACAAAATTGTGTGCTCTCGTAGTTTCTAGCGGAAAAAAACCAGAAGAATTAGATTTGCATAACAGTTTGCTCGTGGTTGGCAACGAAGCCCAAGGCTTGCCACAAGAGTGGGCAGAGCAATGCGAGCAAAAAATGACCATCCCGATGCCTGGCAACACAGAAAGCTTAAATGCTGCAGTTGCTGGTTCAATTGCGCTGTATTTGGCGGCTTTAAAATTACACTGAAACGGCGAACCAATATAATCCATTTACAAACAGACATATTCTTCTGTAGAATTATGTAAAGTACTTATTCGTTGTTTAATTAAAAAAAGGAATAGTATGTATAAGAAGTTCTACAGCAGTTTATTTTTGCTCAGTTTGGTTGTTTCATCAGTTCACCCAAAACCCGAGCAGGAAGCAGAGGCTAAAAACACCCTCATCAAGATAGAAAAAGCCCTAAAAAAGATCGATTATCCAACAAGCAAAGAGCTTCAACAAATTTTCCCGCTACTCATCGAACTTGGTGAAAATATTGCGGAATATCGCTCTTTGTCTAAATATAAGAATCTCATTAATGAAATTAATCAAATCACCATTGCAATAGGTAATATGTTAAGCGCCTTTCAGGCTCAAGCTATCGGGGATCCAATAGAAGAAGCAAAGCTTCTGAAAGGGGCGCAATCACGGCTATCGTCTGACGATATTAAAAATGCATCTAAGGAGATGCAAAACATTGCTAAAGAACTCACTCGTCTTATCAATGTGATGCAGTAATAATCGAACAAAAAAAGCGCCGAAATACATCGGCGCTTTTTTTAGTCTTTATGCAAAATTATTTATGATCTGATGAATCAATTTTTTCTTGTTTCTAGGGCAACATTTGGCATAAATCTGCTTTTTGTAAACCGCTTCTTATTATCTTGCCATAGTTGAAACCGAGCAGCTGATGATTTTAAAATCTGTGTCGCGTGCTCTGGATTAAATACAATCGCACTATCATGTTCATTTCCTAATTCCTCGGCTCCATAGAATCGAATTTCATTTTTATAGATAGTTGCATACGTCGACGATCCAGGCAAAATCACAAAGATAAGATCGTCTCTTGTAGCTTTATGCATATAACTAGAATAGCTGATATCGACACCCGTTTTGCTATCAATAAAATTTCGAAATACCCCAATACTTTTATCTTGAAACTTTGGTTTTTTTTCTTTTTTTAAATAGTTCAATGTTGCTTGGCTGATGATCAAAGGTTTTTCCATTGCTCCCAAGTGAGTGAAGCATGTTGCGACACTTAAAAATATGATAACTTTTTTATTCATGTTTGTTCCTCTAAAAAATCGATGTGTAATATGCATATTATGTATAGCTCACCACGAACGGATTAATTATTAATTTCTTATGCATTATCAAATGAATTCTGCTGCAATTAACGCATCATATATTAAACCATTTGAAACTTGTTTCCAAATTTTTGTGCTATATCGATATAATACTGAGCACTTGATTTTAACGTGCGCTTGTGCGTTTCAAAATCAACATGGTACAAGCCATAGCGCTTTTTGCCCATGGTGCCCCACTCATAGTTGTCCATCAATGACCAGTAGAAGTAGCCACGCACATCGCAGCCTTCATTCATGGCTTTGTGCATTGCATAATAATATCTGCGCAAGAATAATTCCCGATCTTCTTCTTTGACAGGTGCCACGCCATTTTCAGTCACATAAATTGGCACGTTCAGTGGCTTTGCAATATGTGCATCAATTTCTTTGATCGCACGATAAAACCCTTCTGGATAAATCGTTTTATCCGGACACATGGTTTGCATCTCATCAGGAAACGTGGATGTTTTTGGTCCATGCATCATAAAATGCGAGTAATAATTAAGACCTATAAAATCGAGCGATTTAGGTGCATCGGGTTCTTTGTGGTACACATAGCCCATGCATGGAATGTAGAATCTGAAAACGCCGGTCTTAAAGAAATTGTACAAGCAGCGGTGGGAAATATAATCACCAAGCAGTGCAAATGGCTTGTCCCACATGCGCGCAGGTTCAAGCTGACAAATGTTGTGCAGGGTACCAACTTGTGCATGTGCCGTTATGCGGTCATGTTTGACTGCTTTGTACAAACGCACATGCGCCACCAGCAGATTCTTCATTACTTCCGCCATAAGCTGCATATTTTTCTTACCCGGCGGCATGCGATTGGCCAAATAACCTTTGGCAGCATAACTGGTTGGTGAATTGAACGTTAGCCACAGATGCACTTTGTTGTGTAACTTGTCGATAACTTTTTTTGCAAAGCGCACATACAATTGAATATTTTCTTCTTTTTCAAAACCACCCACATCTGCAAACCAGATAGGATCATTGTAGTGATGCAGCGTAATCACAGGCGCAATTCCACGCTTGAGCAGTTCATCACACATGGCAGCATAATGATCAAGTGCCGCTTCATCAAAAACACCTTGTTGTGGTTCTATGCGGCTCCACTCAACACCAAAACGATAGGCATTGGCGCCAAGATTTTGAATTAATTGTGCATCTTCGTGGTAGCGATTCCAGTGGTCGCACGCTTGTCCTGCTGCTTGCTCACATTTGCCTTCGTGTGCCCAGCGATCCCACACATTTTTGTTGCCGCCTTCAACTTGATAGGCTGAGGTGCCTACGCCGAATAAAAAATTTTTAGGAAAACTAATGGCATTGGTATCGATCGATTTCCAATCCCAATATTCGATGGATGCGGCATGCAGAGAGCCTAACGTTAAAATAAAGGCTATGCTAGCTATAAAACGATGTGTCATAATACCTCACATTAAAAATTCAGCTCCTGCCAAATCACAGTATTGTCCTGGCTTCACTTTTTTGCTTGCCTTCCCTGATTATGTCCCTTCATCTCTGATTTTAGCAAAAATTCCAGGGTTATGCATAAGGTGCCCATCAAGATGATATAAACATTGCGAAAATGGCTATTTTACGTATAATCAGGAACATTAGTTAAACCACGAGGTAATCTTAACAAAAACAGTCACCACGAACGGAATAGAGTTTTAATTTTTTTTTGGAGACCCATGAATTTATCTCGCCTTATATTACCGCTAATATTACTTTCAGTTTCTAATTCCACCTTGCCAATCATTATTCATGCAAGTCAGTGGAGTAAAACAGGTGAAGATGGCACAACGCAAAATGTATATCTTTTTGGTGATCGACATCTGTGGCTCAAGGTTGAGCCTGCTATAATGCATGAACGCATTAAACAGCTAACCCATCAAGAGCAAACAGCAATTATTGACTGGGCAAAAAATCTTGAAGCTTTCGTAATCGCGGAAGATCTCACCGATTACTCAGTATCTGGTAAACTCGCTAAGCTTAAAAAGCATCTCCATAGCTGGTTTATTAACAAAAAGTGTGCGACAACATATTTGGCAAATCTGGTTGCAACATGCCGAACTCATAACATTGCTTGTCTTAATATAGAAAATCGTCACGAAATTTATCTTGCTTCGTTTATGGCAGAATACCTCAATGAAGTTCCCGAAACCATGCTTGAAATATATTTCTGTGCATATTTATATGATAAATTTGTCTCACCCTGTGAATTTTACCAAAGCCTGAAAACCTATCGAGCGTCTCTTTTTAGCGTTTTATACGCACCATTGCTACTCTGCTTAGAACCACTCTATAAAGCCCACCAGCACTATAAAGAAAGTGCCGCAAAAATTACAAAACATGCAACTTTGCCAGATATTGCTGAGCGCATAAACAATGAATACAAAAATACACCTTTATTATGGCTTGTCTCCCCGATAGTACGATTCACGGGATGGCAAATTGATGTAAACATCATGGATGCAATTCTGCAAACACCAAAAGAAAAAACCATATTTGTATGTGCGGGAGATCTGCATGTTCGTAAAGTAGCACAATTTCTGAAAGAGCAAGGCTACACCCAGCAATCGTTCGAGGAAGATCGCATTGCTACAGTTACCGGCTATCGAAATGTGGACATTGAAAAGCCACTTGATATTGAACTATTCATGAAGAACGCATCTTTACAATGCGCACCCCTTTAAGTACAGTATTGGTTCGACCCTTCGTCTGGGCTCAGGGCAGGCAGCTATGGAAAAAAAATTAAATGAAGGGCGTTTACTCCCGAGCTTAGCCGAGGGATCACCACAGGCAATCGTATCCTGAATTAGAGTCAAATAAACAGTACATAATCGGATAATTTCATGACCGCACATCGTCCTCTTTCATTATTCACTGCCGTTCTCATTAACGTCAATGTCATGTTGGGCATTGGTATTTTCATGAATACGGTGGTGCTGAGCCAGCGTGCAGGGGCGTATGGATTTGTTGCTTACATTTTGGTAGGTCTCATGCTCCTTCCTCTCATTATTTCAGTCGCTGAGATGGTGAGATTGCACCCGCAAGGTGGATTTTATGTCTATGCTCAAAAAGAGATAAACAGTTTTGCAGGATTTTTAAGCGCATGGGGTTATTTCACCGGCAAATTAGGTTCTGGTGCTGTGGTACTCGATACTGCCATGCGCCTCATCCAACAACTTATCCCGGTGCTCAAGAGCATTCCAACCTTGATGCTCGATGCCGTTGTAATAGCAATTTTCGTGGGACTTAACACACTGCACATGCAAGCGGGCAGCAAAATACAAAAAGGGTTCATAGTATCCAAAACGGTACCTATTTTCTTTGCCATTGTAATGGGTTTCTTATTTTTCCATTCAGATTACATAACAACTGCAGAAATTGACTGGAGCGGCATTACTTTTTCATTGC
>JABDCY010000006.1:52679-52985 GCA_013287855.1 Candidatus Babelota bacterium
GTTTGCCACCGTGGGCTTTGAAGTCGCCTGCTCAATTAGTAGCAAAATTAAAGACCCTGAAAAAAATGCGCCTCGCGCTATTCTTATCTCTTATTTTCTCGTGATTTCCACCGTAGTTCTGTATCAACTTATGTTTTATGGCATATTGGGCTCTGACCTCGCAGCAAAATCTAGCTATTTGCAGGCATTCCCGTCATTGATGCTCTATTTATTGCCTGACAACCCCTATCTTGCAGCTTTGACCGTAAAATTGCTCCATTTTGGCCTTGCCGCATCAGCCCTTGGCGGCAGTTATGGCACCATGTT
>JABDCY010000007.1:0-47955 GCA_013287855.1 Candidatus Babelota bacterium
AGGAATAGGTTTTACAGTCTATCAAACACAAACATCACCAGAAACTAAACTAACAGTTAAAACCGGTGTTGTGCAAGGTATTGGATACTTAGCCAGCCTATTAAACTGGGCTAAATCTGTAATCAAATAAATATAAAAAGTACTAACTAAAAGTCCTCGGATAAGAAATTAATCCGGGGACTTTTTTTGTTCATTGGGAAATAGGTTCGGTATCCGTTTGAATTGCAATTTGAGGGAAAGAAATATCACCTTTTGTAATCCACGGTTTTTGTGTAGTAAGGCTAATCTTTTCATCGTTACTAAGGTTAATTGTGAGAGGAGTTTTTCCCATTCGCTTAATGGTGACGTTGTGATCTGCGCATGCTCGTTTAAGCCCTCCATAAGCACCAAGTAATTTTTTATCGGCATCACCGCACCAATACGGAAAGTAGACATTTTTTACCGGAGCAAATTCAACAACCGCTTGTGCGGCTTTGAATCCTCTGAATGTTGGCTGTACAAAGACATAATGATCAATCTTGGTCGAACCAAGTTGTTTGATGAGCTCAGGAAGCAGCGTATATTCAACCCAACTTTCTGGCGTTGGAATTCGGTTAAGCGCGCCAGTATCGATAAGAACGGTTGTGTTGTGTGCATGAACTAAGGTTACTGAACCTTGCGCACACGCAATAGTGGAACAGAGTTTTTTTGGGGCTTGCAAGCACTTGAGATAGCTGCATGCAAAAACCATGATGAAAAGTAATCCGCTGATCTTTACCTGCCATGATCTGCGCAACGTGTACAGCACCACGATAACGGCACTCGCTGGCACAAGGATGCATAACCAGATTGGTGGTTTTGGCAGTGCAAACAACCAGCTGCGACCTGCGAAGTGCATGCACCAGAACCAAATCCAAGTAAGCTGTTCTAGCAGCCAGGCAAGAATTCCATTGGGTAGATGCAGTAATTCTAAAAAAAATAACAGAGATGCAAGAAACAAAAATGCACTCAAAAATGGTGCAAAAATCATATTGCCAATTATGGTGAGCAATGAGATTGGCAAGCCCCACCAGGCTAAGATAGGCAAAGAAATAAGCGTAATAAACAGTTGCACATGCACAAAGCGGTAGAGCCATAAAGAAATTTTGGTGAACCAGGCTGATTTTCTCATAGTGTTTTTAGTATAGAAAATCCTGATGTTTGTGTCTCTAAATAACTTCACCGGGCCCTGTAGGCTAAACCAGTTAAAAACCGTTGTAATATTGACTTGATTAATTCAAATTGAATATATTGAAGTAAATGAGAGTGCTTACTTAAAATGCTCTAAAAAAAGGAATAAAAACGATGGATAATAGGTTAATTTTAATGATATTAGCATCATCTTTGATCGGTTGTTATGCGCATGCTGGTACTAAACCAAACACCATAATTGTAGGTGAAACAATTTTAAATCATTCAGATCGACCTGTCGTAGTACTCAATAGCGAAGAATTTTCATCACGAGTAATTCCAGCTTATGATCCACATCATCCCGTACATCGTCAGGGTGCGACTTTTGTACCCTGGAAATCTGATAACAGAGAAGATCGAGCTAGGCAGGCACTTCACATAATCACCAAGGCGGGTAGCGTATGGTTTTTTGATTCTTACAATGGAACCATAACGGTTGAGGGAAAAATTGGAATCCTCAAAGTAAAGCTACGAGACCAAGAAGCTAAAGCAGCAGATGCGACTAAAAAAATACTGAAGCTCTTACGTGGGCAGCAGTACGACATTGAGGTAGATGAAGCTGGACAGATACAGCTAGTACAACAATAAATAGCACAAAAAGATACATGGTATGAAAAGGGAGTTTACAATGAAGAGAAATTTTTTATTGATTACGTTGCTATTTGCTTTAGGTTCCTGTGTAGATATCCAAGCAGGTTTAAAATCTAATGTGGTGAATTTGGTTGTTGTTAATAACTCTGATGAAATGGTATACCTTGCAAATGGCGAATCACAATTTGGTGTAGTGCTTCTTGCAGGCGAGGACACAAGTTTAAAAGGTCATCCACTTAAAATAGTCTTTGAGGGAATTTTTAAAGAGAATCCTTTTTGGATACCGTGGTGTAATGCAAACAACAGAAGTAATCTATTTGTTATAATTACCAAATCGGAAACATTGGCCATGTGCGATGAGAATTGGGGTACAATTGCTTATTTTAAGTGGGATACAAACAACAAGGAAACCACGGAAAGAATATCCTTAACTCGTTATTTGCCAGGCACGGATTTTCGAACATATAAGGCCGTTATCGACAAAGATGGTAAAGTTACGTTTTCTGAATTCCAGTAGGTTATATTATTTTTCCTATAATCTTGCTTTTTTTACATAAAATTAACTATGCTAATTACTAGCTGAAGATGTTTTTAAATAGTCTTTCAGTCTTAATAGTAAATACCTACCTATTCAAACAGTAGTAAAAGGAGAAAATTATGCGTTGGAATGATAATAAAAAGCATGGACATCCAAAATGGGAACAGGCAAATGCTGAATCGCGTATCAAAAGTAACTGGCGCAAAGCAGTAGCGTCAGTGCATAACAAAATTTCACGTGGTGCTGAATATATCGGTAGGATAATAAGATCAGGCCATGGTGAAGAATGGCGCAAAAGTCACGGGCATAATCCAGAACAAAAACATCATGGCAGTCACCACCATCCTACAACACACTACACTAAGGCTAAGAAAAAAGACTAAATTAACTCTTGCGCGTCGATTTTAACCTATGGCATAGTGTAGAAAAATTAGGTTACAATCACCTTTCACGAAAGTTGTCTACGCGTGAATGAACTACTCCAATTTCTTGATCATAAAGCATATAATTTACGTGTTTCTTCACTATTAATGACGTCGTTTGCTGGCTCAGGTCACCCGACCTCGTGCCTTTCTGCTGCAGATCTTGTTGCAGCAATTTTTTTTCACGCCATGCGCTATGATCCTAAAGATCCCAAAAACCCTGACAATGATCGGTTTATTCTCTCAAAAGGTCATGCTTCTCCTCTTTTGTATGCCGTCTACAAGGAGCTTGGCATTTTAAGCGAAAAAGACTTGCTCGGTTATCGATCGATAAATTCGGTATTGGAAGGACACCCAACGCGGCGATTTCCTTACACTGAAGCTGCAACGGGAGCCTTAGGTATAGGCCTCTCCGTTGGCACTGGCATTGCGCTAACTGCTAAAATGGATAACCGTAATTTTAAAACCTATGTGCTGGTAGGTGATGGAGAAGTTGCGGAGGGTGCTATTTGGGAAGCTGCTGAACTTGCAACTCATTATAATCTCAACAATCTTATTGGCGTACTTGATTGCAATCGTCTCGGTCAGAGCACTGAGTCGATTAATGATCATCACGTGCATAGGTACGAAGAAAAATTCAAAGCATTTGGCTGGAAAACATACACACTTGATGGCCACAATATGCAGCGCATTGTTGACGTACTAGATGAAGCTGCAAAGTCTGAACATCATCCCGTAATGCTTATTGCAAAAACAATAAAAGGCTACGGAGTTGTGCGTGTGGAAGACAAAGAGGGGTTTCATGGAAAAGCATTTCCTAAGGAGGAGTTGAATGAGATATTGCAACAACTCGCAGTTCGGTTTAGCAAGGCCGAGAGCTATAAAGAAAAAACAATCTGGCATCCGGTACTTCCTACAAAAACAGCAACTGCGAAAGTCGCAAACACAACCGCCACCAGTGGTAAGCAGAATCGAACCATTCAAATCCCTGATCCCCATTATAAAAAAGGGGATACGATCGCTACCCGTGAGGCCTTTGGAAAAGCCCTTGCCGCACTAGGACGAATTGCTCCAGAAGTTGTAGCGCTTGATGCTGATGTAAAAAATTCCACGTACACTGAAATTTTTGAAGCTGATTTTCCACTGAGATTTTTCGAGTGTTATATTGCAGAACAAAATATGATCGGCGTTGCAGTTGGTTTTGAATCACGGGGCAAAATACCATTTGCCGCAACCTTTGGTGCTTTTATGAGTAGAGCACATGATCAGATTCGCATGGCGGCAATTTCACAATCAGCATTACGCTTAGTAGGTTCCCATGCCGGTGTTTCTATAGGCCAAGATGGGCCATCACAAATGGCGCTGGAAGACATTGCGCTGATGCGCTGTTTGCCTGAATCGGTGGTGTTATACCCTTGTGATGGTGTGAGCGCCCACAAACTGGTTGGGGAGATGGTGAATTATACGCAAGGAATCAGTTATTTGCGTACCACTCGAGGCAAGACGTCGGTTATTTATGATGTAAATGAAGAATTTCCTATCGGTGGCTGCAAAGTGCTAAAAGAAAGTGACAAGGACATTGCTTGTTTAGTGACGGCGGGCATCACCGTGTTTGAAGCGCTCAAGGCGCACGAACAGTTGCAACAGGAAGGCATCAGCGTTGCAGTGATTGATTTGTATTCTATCAAGCCGCTTGATCGTGAAAGTTTATTAAGACTGGGAAAAAAATCAGGAAGTACCATCATCACCATAGAAGATCATTATCCAGAAGGCGGTCTTGGCGAAGCCGTAGCGCATGCATTGAGCGATGAACGGCTGCATGTGCACATCATGGCGGTTACCAAATTGCCGCGCTCAGGAAAACCTGAGGAGCTGCTTGCCCTCGTTGGCATCGATGCAGCTGCAATTGTGAAAAAAGTGAAAAGTTTGTGAGTTACTTATTTTTTCTCAGAAGCTCATCGATTTCTCTAATGTGAAGTTTTGCAGAATCACTATGCTCTGGTTGATTCATTGCAAGAACTTGTTCAAATTTCTCTTTGGCGTGAAGATATTTTCCCAGATCGACATAAACTTGTCCTATTCTAAACGCGCAGGATGCGCATTCGGGCGTATTTATTTTTGTTGTTCGTGATGCGTTTTCAAAAAGTCCAAGAGCTTTAGTTTTAAAGAACTTTTCTATATCTTCTTGAGCCTTTCCACCTTTGTTATCGTAGAAATTACCTAATGTAATCAGAATTTCGCGTCTTTTACCTAATGATTTGTCGCGCTTGACTACTGGTAGCTGCCCCAATTCTTTTTCTAATTTTCGTATATCAGGATCTGCACTATAGTATGTGATATTTTCTACGTCAAAATTATGAATTGTATCTGTTGTCGCGAAGCTAACTGATTTCTTTGTCTTTTGGTCGACCGTGTTTACATCTACTGGTTTCAACCCAGATTCTATCGTACTAGATTCCATAGCTTCTAAATGTAAAAAGCAAGTAAAGAATAATAAAATAACTATTTTTAATTTTATAATAATTTCTTCATGTTAAGCAGATGCTTGTTCTTTGCGTATAGTTGTAGTCCCTTGTGGATGTCTGCTATTGGCATGTAGCCATGCAGTTCTCGAGCGCAGAATTGTTCTGATTGGTAACGCATTAAACTGTGTTGTTGTTGAGCTCATCGCCGTGCTAGTTGCAGTTTGCTGAAATGATTGAGTTACACCTTGCACAATTTGATGCAAACTGTTTGCTTGTGAGTTCAAGACTCTTGTGCGTGATAATGATGTATTGCTTTTGTGGATTTTTTCTAACGCGATAGTTTTTGCTTGTCTTGACGGTTGCTGTCTCGTTGATTTTACACCCAACAGATTTAAGCTCACCAAGAAAGTAAGTAAAGACAGTATTCGTATCAATTTCATGATTTCTCCCCTAATTCATCGAATTTACGTGGTATTATTTATAATTGTGCCAGATTGTAATTTTTTGTCAAGTGGCAGGTCTTTTAGAAAATAGACTAAAAAAGTGATTTTTTGGCTTAAGAAAAAGCTATTTTATAGCCTCGAGTGGGATATCGATGAACATTTCTTGTTCTGCCTGAATTTTTTGTGTCTCAAGACTGCTCAGTTTTTCCAAAATAAACGGGATATTTTTAACAAATGAATCCAACATAAATTGAATATGCAGGACATGATTTCCATTTATAGTAATGACTGCTTGCACAAGATTGCTATGGGGCCTAAAATGGCGCTCGGAAAAAAATGGTTCTTGTTCAACGTGCACAAATCCAGCTTTGAGATCATTCAGTGATTGCGATTTAAAAAAGTTACGTAGATGCTCCTTGAGCTGAGGCCAACCTTGTGGGTCAGCAATTTGCAAAAAATCCCAGTGCGAATGCAGTGAATATACTTTTGCAAACAGCGGACTTTTAATAAGGGGTGCGGTTACTTTTTGCACGGGGCATGCAAGCAAAATCAGTTCATCAACAATGGCGTGATGTAATTGTTTGTTGGTATCAATTTTTGCCAGATTAAGTGCCACATTGCCACCATGACTGTGCGCGATTATCCGAATAAATGGTTTTGCATGATGAATGCCTTCATACTCACTAACCAGAACTTTCAGCGCTTTCTGTAATTTTTGTGCCGCTTGCAAGCGATCTTGTGCATTCAACGTGCCAGACCAGCCGAATAAATACAGAGTTTCCAGCGGAAAATTTTTTGGGTCAGTCTTGTGCAGAATCTGTGCAAGATCAAAGTGATGAAATGAAGGATTAAGATCTTTGGCCAGATGCAGCCCTGGTTCGCAATGCATGAATTTGTATAACGATTCGATATGAATTTTCGCTAAGCGACCAGGAAGTAGTTGTTGGGGTTTGGTTCCATGGATCCAAATCGTGATTGGCGGTGTAGAATGTTTCATACCATGTCCTCCCCCGGTAAACTAAGTATTAATGCTACTGTAGCGCAAATTCCCGTCATAATAAAAGACTCTAGCGTTTTTTCACCCACAGCTCATAATGTGTTGGCTCTTTAATAGAATTATTGCATCTGGCAGGGCCTTTTTGCTATAATTACAATTGGTTAATATTTGCAGGTGCGTGATTTTCTTATCAGGAGGAATCTTATGAAAAAGTGTATCTATATAGCTCTTTTTTCTGCAATTTTTTTAATTACCGTAATGAGCTTATCTCCTCAAATACTTTAACATTTTTCCTAGCCATGAAATTTTTTCCTCGGGTTTAAAAAATGAAGTGGTTGGAAATACTTTTCCAAAATAAACCGTGAAAGATCTATCAATTTCCTTTTTCACAAATAGCTTAGTTGCTAGGCATGTTCCAATGAGTCCAGAAATTATACCCTCTACAAAACCACCAACATGGTGCACTACACGCTGATATTTCTTAGAAGATTTTTCTTCGTTTTCACTAAAACTGTAGTGTGGCATAGCAATACCTGCCATCAGCGCCACCAGCATGAATTTATTCATTAACTTAGTCATAATAAAACCTCCTATTTTTTATCTTATTATCCTCATTTAGTTTTTAGATAGGCTCTTAATAAATCGCCGTGCTCTCAATTATTACAGTGCCTTTTCGTAACAATGCAGATCAGGCAAATCTTCTGCTTGTTCCGGTTGAGTGCTCGAACTAGTTGCCGTGATTTGTGCTTGCGTTGTTTTGATAGGCAGCTGACATTTTTTAAGTTCGAACTTGACCAAATCAATGTTCGCATAAGCAAGATAGGTATAACCAAATCCTTGTCCATATATGCTATCAGGTGATGGTGCTAACGTGATGACATCACCTTGTTGTAAGACAAGTGTTGTTTCTTTTGCTAATTGATCACAACCTAAACAATGCACGCCGCCATGGTTTACAATTTTTGGCATAGTATCTTCATTATGTTGATGCCCACGAATAGTGGCAACCAAAGTGCAATCTTTACTCGAAGCTTCCTGACATAATATTTTCACAAGCTCTTTGTTACAAGCTACCGATTGCTCTCCGCGGCCTCCATCAATGAGAAGCGATTGATCTTCGGGGTTAAAGTTGAAATCACCCCAAACTTCACCAAAACCTTCCCAATCAGAATCGGAAAATTGCTCAATATTTTTGATATGATTAGGAAATTGTTTTTCTAGGTCATCAAGATTTATTTTCTTTGCAAGTTCTGGATTTTTTAACCCTATATTTCTAAGTGTGTTGTAACGCATGAGTTTAGTGATAAGCATATGTGTGAACGCATCATTTCTTAAAAACAGGTATGGATTTGATCCAGCGTCAAAACCTCCGTGGCAAAATTTTAAGAAATTGGTGTGGCCATTTTCTCTTACACCTAGGAAAAATGCTGAAGGTAAAAATTTATAAGAAGCAAAAATCTTTTTTAATTTGTCTTTATGGTTGCTATTTTCAAAAGGTTTAAGTTTATACTTTGCGCAAAGTTCACTTACGAAATTTCCTTCGCCTTGGTTTTGTGCCATTTCCTCGTGATTACCGCGAGTAAGAATTACATTATTGGGATTTTTAACTTTTAAGTTATAGACGGTGTTTAATACCTCGGCGCCATGTTGACCGCGGTCAACATAATCTCCTGTGAAAATAAACAACAAGTCAGGATCAGTTATGGTAACATTCTGCTCGTGGTCGATAAAAAGTAAGTCATCAGATTCGAATTTTTCAAGCATTTGTGCAAGAGATTCGATATCGCCGTGCAAATCAGCAAAGACAAAAACTTTTTTCTTAGCTGCAGTTTCTTTATCCAAAACTAATTTTTCAAAGTAAGGTTTATAGTGACCGGTGCTACGTTCTTTATCTAAAAATACTTGATCAGGTTTTTCGGTAAGCCAGGTGTTTGCTGCTAGCGAGTTCGAATATAGGTCACCGAGTTCGCTGACCGTCTGCAGAAGACGTTTCAGGGTGCAGCCATCAATAATTTGTTTGACCAATGAGCCAGGAGCACGTTTTTGCTTGTTTGATACTGAAACTTCAGGTTTTTCAGAGACTTCTTCAAGACGACGTTTTCTTGTTGGGCTCGAAGATGTTTTTTCCATAGGCTGGACAGAGAAAAACACTGAAAACGATAAGACAATAGTAACTAATAGCTTATTCATATAACCTCCTCAAAATTATTATTTATATTCTAATTGTAACATTTTAATTAGAATTGTCTAGTCCAATTTGCAGGCTTTCCCATTCTTTCAGGGATTTTTCCAGGTTTCTACGCAGAGAAATCAGCTTAGCTTCCAGGGTGGCATATTCGGGTGAGCCATATTCTAACGTGGCAAATTGCTCTGTTTTGGCCTTGACATCGGTCTCCAGCCTTTCAATAGCCTGTTCCAGCTTTTTAGCCTGTTTGCGTTGCTCAAATGCCTGTTTGCCGTCACTTGCTGCCTGTTTTACTTCTACTTGAGGGGTTGATTTTGCACCTTCAGGGTTTAATCTGAACTGGCGCTGATAGAGATATTCTTCATAATTACCCTGATAGCTTTCAATACCATGGGGTGTAAGTTCCAAAATGCGCGTTGCTAAATGATTAATAAAATCATGATCGTGGGACACGAAAAATATGGTGCCATCAAACTGTTTGAGCGCAGAAAGCAAAATGTCTTTTGATTGCATATCTAAGTGGTTGGTAGGCTCATCGAGCATCAGAAAATTGGCATTTTGCATAAGTACGGTGACCATGCTGACTCTGTTTTTCTCGCCACCACTGAGCACCTTAAGTTTTTTATGAATGGTCTCTTTGCTAAATAAGAATGCGCCAAGCATGCCGCGGATTTCTTGTTCCGTTTTGCGTGGGCACGAGCCCATCACATAATCAAACACCGTTTTTTCTTTAGGCAACACCTTGTCCTGATCCTGTGCGAACAGTGCATGATGCACATTGTGGCCAAGGGCAACAGATCCTGCTTGGAGTGGATAAATTCCAGCAATGACATTAAATAAGGTAGTTTTACCAGTGCCGTTAGGCGCGATGAGCGCTACTTTTTCGCCTCGCTCAATTTCAAATGAAATATGGTCAAAAATCTTTTTTTCGCCGAATTGGAAGCTGAGGTCTTTTACCGTGAGCGCAATTTTGCCTGGGCGTTGCGTGCTGCTGATATTAAAACGAATGGTTCTGATAGATGGTGGAAGCACAATGCGTTCAATAGCGTCTACTTCCTTGATCATGCTCTGGACCATTTTTGCTTTACTTGCCGATGCTCTAAAGCGTTCAATGGTGGCCATTTTTTGTGCAATTTCTCGCTGTTGTTGCTCGTAGGCTCTTTCAAGGGCAAATAATGTTTGCGCTTTTTGTGTTTCATATGCGCTGTAGTTACCTTTGTAGATGGTGCCCTTGCCAAGTTCGAGCTCTAAAATTTCGGTACATAATTTATCGAGGAAATAGCGCTCGTGGCAGACGAGTAAAAAGCCGCAATCACTGTTTTTGAGAAATTCTAAAAACCAGTCTTTGGCGACAATGTCCAAGTGGTTGGTAGGTTCGTCAAAGAGATAAAAATCGGCTTTTTGCAGGAGTAGTTTTGCTAGCACAAGGCGCATCTTCCAGCCAACACTTAAAGTACTTACCGGCGACTGTTGCTGGATTTCAGAAAAACCAAGACCGTTCAAAACGTTTTTGGTTTCTTGAATTAAAGCACTCGGTTGATAATCCTTGAGTTGTTGCTGCGCATGGGCATAGGCTTCAATATCTGCGACCGTTGGATTGTTGACCATTGCAGCTTCAAGCGCAGGCAGTGATGCTTGGAGAGCATAAAATTCGGCGAAGGTGGCCAGTGCTTCTTCAAACACGGTTTTTTCAGATGTCAGCACCACTTCCTGAGGCATATAAGCAACTTTGCAGTTAGTAGTCACCATAACGGTGCCTTCATCGAGGATTTGCTGCTCCATAATCGCTTTGAGCAGGGTCGATTTACCTGTACCATTTGCACCCACAAGCCCAATCCGCTGATGGGGTTGCAGAATAAATGATATGTGATCGAAGACCGTCTGGTTGCCGAAAGAAAGACAGATATTTTTTGCCTGAATCATAAATATATATTACGGGTAAAGTTAATGACTAAAATAGACATATTAACCTTACCAGCAATATCATTTTTTTGCTAATGGGTGGGTAATTTTAGCTATTTTTTTTGTGCATCAGACTGTTTTGAGCTAAGCTCCTTCAGAAATAAATGTTCACTAATCAAAAAGATATATTCTATGAAAAGATTGATTGCAGCTTTATTGTTAATAAGCGGTTGTTGCGTCTGTGGCATGGAAGAAACATTAGGAAAAGCAATTGATGAGGCAGTAATTACTCTACGAAAATGTGAAGAAGAAGTGAGGAAATGGGAAGAAACCGAGAAGATAGGAGAACTCAGTAAACGAGCGGAAGAAGCATACGACAATGCTATGTTTGAGCTCGGGTATTGGAAGGGGAAGATTCGAGCACTAAAAGATCAACAGCAACAGAAACAAAGCAAAATCTAAAAATCAGGTTTTTTCAACCAAGTTATAGGAGTTTTTTATATGAAAAAGGTGATAACGCTTTTAAAGGTGATTATGTTAATGAGTGCTAGTTATTCATGTTGTATGGATGATGCCAAAAAGTCATTGCAAAAGCTTGTCGATAAGCGCATTGCAGAAAGAAAGTTTGATAAAGAAGATCTTGAAGATAGGATAAAAATGGACGATAAGATAAATGAAGTGCATCGGCGTACAGCAACAGGCGATCAGCTTCGTCGAAACACTTTCGCAGCTTTAGATAGAGTAACAAATGAACTAAAAACGCTTAATGAAATACAATCTAAGCTTTAGGCTTAATTCCACTTTTTGCTAATGGTGGGGCAATTTTACCTATTTTTTGTGCCCAAGACTATTTTGAGCTAAACTTCTTGCGGAACAAACGTTCAATGAAACAAATAGGAGTCATTTATATGAAAAAGTTGATAGCAGTTTTATTGTTAATAAGCGGTTGTTGCATATATGGCATGGAAGAAAAAATAGGAAAAGCAATTGATAAGGCAAGAGCCAATCTTAAAAGTTCCCTAGCTGAAGTAAAAAAATGGAATGAAACTGAGAGTGAATGCGGCCCCCTTTCTGATGGAGGAAATCAAGAACGGGAATATGCAAAAAAAGATGTTGGTCATTATCTATCGCAAATTAATGAATTAAAAAGACAACAAAGTAAGCTTTAAAATGAAAAAAATAAGTAGGAATTACTTACATGAAAAAATTGATAGCAGGTTTAGTGTTATTGAGCAGTTTTAATGCCTATTGTATGGATGATCAAAAAAAACCACAAAAGACATTGGGCCAGGAAATTGATGAACTAAGAGCCCTCATCACAGCTGGGCAAAAGGACGTAAAAAGTTGGGAGAACGCACCCTATTCTGAGCTTTCAGAGGGTGGGAAAAAAGCATATGCACAAGCACAAGCCACAGTGTCTGCTTTAAAAACGCAACTTGAAACACTGAAGGGCAGACTTTAAATAATTTCTTAATAATTTCGCTGGAAATCCCAAAACTAGGTGAAAAGTATGTCATCAAAATTCATTGCCATAGTTGTAATTTTTTTATGCTCAACGGTTACTAGCTACACGATGCAAAAGAGAGTCGTTATTAGCGGAAATAAATACTCACCAATAAAAGAAATTAAAACAGAAATGGGTGTTTCTGTGTTAGATGCATCAGATAAGGTGATAGTTGTTGGCGGATATGACAAGCAATTAGCATTCTTCGACTATGAGGGAAATAAGCTTGGAGAAATGACTGATGAGCGATTAGCTCATATGGTAGCTATTGACATAATACATAGTCGTCTTTTAAAGATTCGTACTCTTGATCTAACAAAGCAATCTGGTAAATTTTTCGCGCTAAGGTTTCCCAAATCAAAAGAGAGTTTTGCGCAAAAGCTTAAGAAAGCGACTCTCACAAACTGCAAATCTTTTATTACACAAGAATGTTGCATGGGTATGCAGGGGACAACCGTTTCAGAAATAGGCACATTTCGTTTAAACGAACCATTAAAGGTACGTTTTGTGTGCAAACCGTGGGACAAAGACGTGATCATGTTTACAACTGAACATGAGCAGAATATTGTTAAAATGTTCGATCCCGCAACCAATAAAACAACTACGCTCCAAAAACATGAAGATTCATCGCATAGAAATACTATTCTAGCCTTAGCAACAACTTCGGATGGCCGATTCTGCGCATCATCAACTGAATCAGAGTTTAAACTATTTGAAATCTCCACGAGAATAACCGTGAGTGATGAGGAAGATCCCTACCTATGTCCTAAGCATATCTTGTTGCCGAGTGTGATGCATCCTCAGCTTGGGAGCGCCGTGAGTTGTATTCGGAATGAATTTTCTATGACCGCGGTAGGTGACCGCTTGGTATCCAAAAAAGGATATGATGGAACTATAGAGATAGAGCATCTGGCGTTGGATATAGATTCCGATAATGAGCCAGAAGACACAGGATTAGAATCTGATGATGAAGCAGAACTGGCGCAAATTACAACATCAAGAAAGCGACCACAAAGCACGCTTGCTAGTACGGTGCACAGGCAACAAAAAAAACGTAAGTCTCAATAAGCACCAACCGAATTTTGGAGCGGCTACATGAATTTTAAGAAAACCATCGTTTCAAGTCTCATAATTTTTTTCTGTAATGTTTATGCGATGGAGAAAAGGGAAGATCAATCACATGACCCAGACTTTATCAAATTCAAAAAAGCGCAAATACAAGCTAGGGAAGATCTACTTGTAGAATGTGCTAATGCTGGAGAGTGGGATGAAATGAGGACTGATTTGGCTCTTGCAGTCAATATTGGTATAGATTCTAATTCAATTAGGGACTTGAAAGGCAATAACCTGTTGATTATTGCTGCCAGCAATCTGCATAAAGAATCTTTTTCGAATAATGATCGTTCCTATATATTTACTAAATGTAGTAAAAATAAATCTTATTATCGCACCATTATGGAGCTCCTTTGTTTTACAGGTATCGATGTAAATAAACAAGGGGAAGGCCAAGAAACCGCATTGCATCATGTGGTGAGAAATTATGGTTTTTGGTTGAAAGCAGCAGATACTGAAAATCATGATCAAGCAATATTTGCAAAACATTGTATGCGTCTTCAGCTGATTAATACGATGCTTCTATTCAAAGGTCGAGTAGATATGCCAAATGCAAAAGGTAAAACGGCACTTCATGAGGCTGAAGGTTTATTGAAGGAATTATCTGATGAAGAGGCAAAGATTACCTCGAAGCCGAAAATGAAAGGTATTTCAAGTACCGATGTGTGCCAGGAAGAAAATTCTACATCCGTCTCATGGAAGATTAAGGATGTTCAAACACTTGTTGCTAACATGCGGGCAGCGAATAACGAGCACTTGAGAAAACCTTTATCCGAAAAAGAAAAGTCCATCCGACAGATCAAAGCTTGGCGGAAAGAATTGAATGGATTAAAGTTCGGGACGAATGCAAAAACAACAGAAGACGTTGAATGGGGCGAATTTCAAAGCGCTTCCACTGGTCAAAAGTAAGAATTACTTAATCGTAAAATAACCCTTCAACACCGCATGATCCGAGAAATAATCAGCTGATTCTGGTCCATCCTGTTTTTGTGGTTGCGTGTGTTTGATGAGTTTTTTAAGATCTTGAGGATAAATCACAAATTGTGTGCATGTCAGACTATTTTGTTGATTCGCATCTGTTGGTGTATAGAACATATAATCCATTTTAGTAAATCCATCATCATAAGCTGTTGGTGAAAAGACTAAATCGCGGCCTTGTCCATCTTTCAAATTTGCTGTTGCATCGGCAAACGATTTGCCAATCACATTTTTAAGCTTGAAATAATCCTTAATGTCTAATCCGATCTTAATATTTGTATTTTGCTTTGTTGTGTAGCGATAGCCAAACTGCTGAGAAGCCTTGTAGCCGTAGGTATTGTAGTTAAAATCGCCGCAGATGACGCATAGATTTTGACTCTGCAGTCCTGGAATGTTTGCTATGTAGCCAAGTTCAGTTTGCTCGGATGCATCCCATTGTACGTGCACACTATCGACGGTAATTACGGGAGCATTTTTAAAATTTGGTTGCAGTTGTGCTTCAATGCATAATTTATTGCCCAAGGTGAATTGCTTTTCACTGCCTTTGATGAGTGAAAATTTGTTTGTTTTATAAAGAATACACGTTGCCACTGTACCTTTTTGTTTTGCAAGCGGCTCCACTATGGCATAGCCCAATGAGCCTAAGGTATTTATCAACTGGCTATTTCCTAATGTCCATTCTTGTAAACAAATAATATCTGCGTCCGTAAAAACTCCGCCTTGTTGAAATTCACCCAAGAAATATTGTTGCCGTTGCTTTGGTAACATAAGTTTTACATTCTTTGCCCATTTAGTATAAAAACTCTCATCAAGAATGTTGCAGGAAGCTAAAACATATGAAAAGGGTAAAGATGGTTGATACAGTTGTTGGGTTTTTTGTTGCAAAACAACCTTGGTTGGAATTTTTTGGGATGATTGAAGGTCATTGACTAAAGTTTTCAACGGATCAATGTTGTAACGAGATGTGTTGGATTTCCAAAAATAGTTGCCAAGTCCGTTATTGTAAAAACCGAATCCTTCTTCACGAAGAAAGGTACCTGCCACTTCGATTTTAATGGGGCGTTTTTCTCGTCCGGGTTGTGTCAGATAAATTAGCACGGAATCATTTAAGGAAGGAATTTTTAGCCAATACGTTGGCATCATGCCTTTTCCTACCTTAATATATTTGAATGCGTCCTGAGCAAAATCATATAATTCCGAGGGAATATTTATGATTTCAGTTTTGGGGATCTCTGTACCAAATTGAGGTTTCTCTTTTTCACCTTGCTTTTCTCCGCTGCCCCCTCCAAAATATTTCCAAACTTCTTCCATGCCATAAAAATGTGGCTGCCAAGCCAATAAAGTTAACGCTATAAGCACATTAGTTAATTTTTTCATTCCAACTCCTAATTATTTCATAAATTATTTATTTTATATAAAAGATACAAAATTAATCAATTAAATTTCAATAACTGGAATTATTTAGTCCGACTAATTAGAAAAAAGTGTTTAGTTTTGAGCTTTTGTAAAAGGTATGAGATACTTGAGGTTCACTATAACATTTGAGGACAGCTATGAACTTCAAGTCATTTATTTTAGCACTATTTTCACTCAGTTTATTACTTCCTTCACCCCATCTATGTGCAAAAGAAGACGAAGATTCCTCTTCGTGGGAAGATATTTTGTATGTCGGCAGTTTTGTGGCACTTGTGGCCACTAACATTTGGTTGACCATAAAAGCGGTTAAAGCAATCTCAGAAGTGGTGAATGCTCAAAATACCATCGCGCATACGATAGAAACTACTGCCCAAGAACATGAGAATCGCACAACCAAAAAAGCAGATTCATTTGAAACCGTAGAATCCTCAACCCGAACACCAAACCCCGATGGCCTGCGCAGTGTTTTTGCCGGAACCATTCCGCCAGAGATTCGTGAAATTATCGAATTTTTAGAAAATCCCACAAAATTTACCCGGCTTGGTGCCACTATGCCACGCGGCATTTTGTTAATTGGTCCTCCGGGGACGGGCAAAACAACCATTGCACGCGGCATTGCAGAATTTGCCGGCTGCTTATTTATTCCGGTTAATGGATCACAATTTATTGAAGAATATGTGGGTACCGGTGCCAAACGGTTGCGGGAACTTTTTGATCAAGCACGCAAAGCGATTGCCACTAATGAAACAAAAGCAGCAATTATTTTTATTGATGAAATTGACGCCATCGGCTGCAAGCGCGAACAAAGCAATTCGGGGGGCGAGAGGGAATATCGTCAGACATTGTTGCAACTGCTTGCCTTAATGGATGGATTTAAGCAGGATGATTCGATTATTATCATTGCCGCTACCAATAGACCAGAATCATTGGACCCTGCACTGCTGCGGCCCGGCAGATTTGACCGCAAAGTGATGATCAGTTTGCCAAATCTAGAAAATAGAATTGCTATTTTGCAGCATTATTTCTCTAAAATTCCGATAGATAAATCGGTTGATGCTCATCGCATTGCTGTAGTCTGCAAAGGCTTTAGTGGTGCGCAGTTGAAAAGTCTTGTAAACGAGGCCGCAATCCGCGCAGCAAGAGCAAATGCGCGGGTGATTTCTCAGGCGCATGTTGCACAAGTGCTTAAAGAAATTTTTGGCATTGATCTTTAGTAGGTGTTACCTAAGTCCTTCTCGCTGTTCTGGCGTTAAACCACGCAATTCAAGAGTGAGGAAATAACTTAAAATAGTCCTGATTACCACAATAATTGCAAGCAAGCCCAAATTATAATAATCAGGTGCAGCAAGTGAACCAACAATATCGGCTCCAACCATAAATTCCAGACCTAAAATAACGCTGTTACCAAATTGCAAGCGAATGTAATTTTCACTAAATTTGCGAGACATCAAAAGCATAGCAAGCTGGTAGAGTGCCCGCGCTGCACCTAAACAAATCACTACCACGCCTATAGTGCCTATGCAACCACGAATAGCGATCAACACATTATCAGTTAATAACATATGTTTTTGCTCCTTTTTTTTTGAATAAGGTTGAATTTTAGATTTCTCAGATAGTAGGTTTAATATATGTTTTTAATAAGCCCAATACTATGTTTAACACATAAAAAAAGGATGTGCCTATGAACATAAGAGTGTTTTTTTTGGCCTTGGTAGTATGCATACAACCTGGTTTGATGCTATCAATGCTAGATGCCGGTGAAAAATATTATGGGTTATATGTTAATACGATTACTGACGCAAAATTAAAATTGAAACCCGAAGTTCGGCTAGGAAAAACAGTTACCTATTCTTTAAGAGGCCAACAAACAAAAGTCCGTATAGAGCTCGTATATAATGAGGGTATATTTTGTACGATAGTTAATGATGAGACCACAAAAAAAGAAGATGCTGAAACTCCATTAAGAAAAAAACTTAAAGAACTTCTTAGCAGTTGTCCTCCGAATTCTGGATATAGCATTGGCCTAGATGCTGATAATAAGGCGCGTAATACGCAATCATTCTGGCTCGGGGGATTGATAGTTAACCGGTACTCAACGAAACATACAGTGGACAAAACTGTTTTTGATGATGCGTGTGAAGTTAGGAAATTGGTTGATGAAGAGTTTCCCGACGAGGCTGAAAAACTTACCAAACAAGATAACTAATAGTTTTTAACAAAAAGAAAGGCTCCCATGCGGAGCCTTTCTTTTTGTTTTCAAAGAACTCGATTAATTTTTAAGTCCCGTATCCCTTCAGAATTTACATACAATTCTAAATAACCCTGCTTGGCATACGCATCAATCACTTCATTGTCATGATTAATAATCAAAATCGTCAATCTATGTTTGGTGCACAGCGCATGCAGAAATTCCATAACCAGAGCTGTATTTTTTGGGTCAAGCGCCGAGGTAGGTTCATCCAGCAACAAGATCGGTGCTTCTTTTTGTAACACCATGATTATTGCTAAGATCTGCTTTTGGCCGCCGGATAGTTGTGCGACAGGTTTGTCCAATAGAATGCCAAAATTGGCAAGAAGATCAGTATAACGCAGATTTTGGGGCAAGCCGTGATAGGTTGGATAGTGTTCAAACAGCGTCGCTTGCAAATTTTGTTTCACGGTAAATTGATCGGCTAGCATGGTAGGAATGTTTTGTTGCACCACTTTGATGTAATGTCGAATTGCTTGACTATAGGTGATGCTGTTAGCGCAGGCAATTTTTTGTTCACCAATAGTGATGAAACCTTGCAGAGTTTCTTGTGGGTGCAGAATGCCTGAAAGAATTCTGAACAGTGTCGATTTGCCTACACCATTACTGCCTTGGATAAAATGGATAGTGCTATCGGTAAAATTAACCGATAGTTCCTTAAAAAATTCGGGCTTATTTTTATCAAAGGCAAACGAGATGTTGTGCAATTGCAGAAATGCTTGTGCCATCTTAAACTCCTAACTGATCGCCGCGCAACGAACGGCCTTGTGCGCGATATAATACGATGATAAAGATAAGAACGAGTAGGGCTTGGACAGCAGTGAAATATTTAAGATTAAAGCCACCTTTAAGCAGCAGTTGTTGCAGTACAAAATAGGCACTCGTGCCCAAGAGTGGCACAGCTATCGTTATCGGTTTTGCACGAGCAATAAGCGCTTTGCCCAAAATAAGTGCCGTGATGCACAGCAACACTTTGCCATAACCAATGGTGATTTCAACAAAGTTGTTTGATTGGGCAAATAAATAGCCAGAAAGCCCTGCAAGCGCATTGCCGAGCATGACGCCTACGATCACAATAAAATTGGTCGAAATTCCATAATTTCTAAAAAATTCAGCATTGTTGCCGACTATGGCACAGGCATAGCTGAGTTGTGTGTAGAAAAATGTCAGAGCGCTTGCTACAAGTAACAAGCTGATGATGGCGAGCATGATCAGTTCTGGATGTTGTGCAAGAGAAGGCAGGAGTTCTAGTGGATTGCGGAGTCCGGTGAGTGAAAGATAAGAACCTTGAAGCACAAATTGGTTAATGCCGTGGAATATACCGAAGGTAATAATGCTTGCAAGCAAGTGGGGAATTTGCCCGACGCGAGAAATAACGCTCGATGTTAATCCTACGAGTGCACCGCCAACGAGACTCGCAACACAGGCCAAAATTAAGGTCAGTCCGATGGGCGCCATTTTAAATCCCACAATGGTTTGCGCACCAAGAATAGCACCAAACACATAGGCACTTTCGATACTCAAATCCGGAAGTTTAAGCAATGACATGCTGATGTACGAGCCGAGGACTAAAGGTAAAAAGAGCGCTGTCTGCTCAAGAATAATGAGAATTGTGTTTATCATGAAATTCCTCTCTTCATTTTAAAGTTTAAGAAGAGGAGCTTTGAAATTAAAAAAGAGATGCGCTTCCCTATGATGTCATCCTGAACTTGTTTCAGGATCCATGTTTTTATGTATTGGCAAGGTGCATGAAAAACTGTTTTTATTGAAAATATAAACTTTGAAAGGACTAATTTTGACGAAATAATTTTCTGAATTGGATCCTGAATCAAGTTCAGGATGACATCGGGACGATGAAAAATTCTTTGCGAAGCTACATTGAGCTTTGTTAAAACCATTCTGATCCTTTATCCGTTCGTGGTGAGCTGAGTGGAACCATCAACAAACCTTGTTTCTTGTAACAAGAAAGTAAGCGTAGGATTCAACAACAAATTTTGTTGTTCCATGGTGGATTCATTAACAGTAACAAAAAAGGCATCGAGCGGCGTGGATGGAATAGAGCTTGGTTCTTTGCCTTGTTCTAAAATTGCCAGTGCTTTTTTGCCACTTTCAACGCCATAATCTTTTTGTGTCACGCCAAAGGCAAGAGCTGCCCCCTTAAGTCCTGAATTTAAATCTGATGCATACAAGGTGACGCCATAGCGGTTGCACAAGCGAATAAGGCCATCTATAGCAGAAACAACCGTGTTATCCATGAGCACCAGCACGACATCAATGCCGCTCAACATGCCTTCAACTTTTTGTTGCAGCTCTCCTGCATTGTAAACCGGCACTGCTTGCAATTTGATGTTGTAAGAATTGAGAATTTGTTCGATTTCGTTTTTATCTTTTTCAAGCCCGGTGCCATGACCTGGATCGTACACCAACAACACAGACCGCGTAGTTGGCTTGAGAATAGTAAGCGCAGCAAGTTGTTTTTTGTAATCAGCCACTTCTGCCACACCGGTGACATTGTTGCCAGAAGATTCCATGGATGCAATGATTCCCGTTTCTACTGGATTGCTAATAGCACCAAATACAACCGGTGTTTTGAGCTCTTTTTTGGCCGTTAGCTCTTTGATGATCTGTGTGCAGCTGGCACCGATAGTGAAGATTAGATTATAATCGCCGTGCACAATTTCTTCCGCCTGCGAGCGCTGCAAGGTTTTGTTGCCGTTAGCATTAAAGATTTTAAAATCATACGGATGCGTGCCTTGTTCCAGCGTTTGTTTAAATCCGCTCGTGATGTCATCAATTGCTGGATGTGGCGCAGGTTCAAAAATAGCTACTTTAAAGAGTGCTCCCGTGCGTTCGTGGATTTTTACTATCGCTTCTAGTTTTGGCGCTTCTTTGTACTGGGTGTAAAGACAATAAAATATCAGCGCGATATTTATGCTGATGCTGCCAAGTGCAGCAATTGTTCCTTTATTCATTTTTTTTCCTTAAAATTCTTTTTTTTAGTGGTGCCAACATAATAAAGATCATGTGGAGGTTGTTGCTTTTCGCCTTCAATGGTTGCATATGTTAGTTTCATTTCCTTATCATCTCTCAATTTTTTATATAAATCGAGGTTAACTCCATCTTTATCGACAACTAATGTTTTGTGCCACGGAGTACCCATAGTCCCATAAATCATAGGAGTTCCAATTTTATCTTTTACACTTAAAGGATTTGGCCGTACCGATTCTCTTATCTGTTTTTTGTAATCAGGAATTTCTTGCTGCAACATGAGGGCGACTTTTTTGCTGCCTGTGTAAGCTGTCTCTGCTATAGATTTTGCAACTTCTTTTTTTGCAGAAGACAGCTGTTTCTTCATTTCTGGATTATCAAGTTCAGATTCTACAAATGTTACATAGTCTTTGAGCTTATCTGGTTCAATAGCAACTTTGAGATCTCGATATGTATCTTTATACACGGTTTCTAACTTATTGCCTGGAAGCCGTCCAATAGTTACATAGGGATCAAGGTAATTGACCATATCGCGTAATGCTTCGCGATAATTATAGATACGAGATGCTGAAAATAATGGCACGCCTATTTTACTCATAACCACCTGGTTCATATCATCGATAAATGGCTCCCAAAAAATTGTAACAGTCGAGCCCTGTCTGTGAATTTTGCTTATTTCTCTACTTATGTGGTTGCGTGTGAGTAATGCTAGTAAATCACCAAGACCAAAGCTATGTTCATCATCAAATGGTATTTTGTTTGGATTGGCGCTGGAAACAGGAAATGCAGGCAAGATGCGGCGTATGGGTTCCTGAGCCTGTACAGCATTAAGAATTTTGTTTTCAACAATGTCACGCCCATCAACATCGGTGTTGTAACCGCCAAACTGCAGCAGATAATCGGTTATTGCTTTGCTTTTTTCGACACAATCAGCATCATCTTTTAGTGTGGATATTTTTGGCAGGCTTTCAAGATAAACTTTTACGCCTTTGGGTAAACGATCTTTGAAAATATCAGGCACATGCTCCATAGCAAAAATGGCTACAGCGAAGAACATGCTACCTATTACGAATAGTTTTTGCATGATTTTTCCTCAGTAAAGCGAAAAACAAAAATTTATGATGAGATAAAAATTACTAAAAAGTAGGGTAGAGAAAGAAATAGATTAGCGCCAGGCGCGCCAGATGAGAGAAAGAGAAGGAGAGAATTTGATGAATGTTACAGGGACAAGAAGCGTAGATATCTTCTTGGAAGCTGCAGGCATGTGAACTCCTTAAAATAAGGTTAATTTATGCTTACTGTAATAGAAAGCGCATGATCGTGTCAATACCAATGTTGATCGAATAATAAAAAAGCCCGCATCATAGTTTATTGCGGGCTTAATGATTTAATAATTTTGTTTAAAATTGATTTTCAGGTTCGTAACTATAATAATTTAGTTCATGTCCATCAATCGTATACCCCTTAAGCGGATAATCTTCTAACTTCTTCTCGACTTCCTTGTAGTGTTTGAGTTCAACGCTACCAGAGTGGAACCTACTAACAGGTTTGACCACCAACACATTATGCCACGGAGTACCTGAACTTTGATAACTGTGATAAATCATGGGAGTGCCAATTTTTTTCGCTACACTGAACATGTCAGGACGCACAGATTGACGTATCATGTTGTCAAACTCTGGGATTTCCTTTTCTAGCATGATTGCTTCCCTTTTGCTACCGACATAGGCAGTTTCAGCGACTTGCTTGGCAGCATCCTTAATGCGTATGTTGATAATTTCGGGAATTTTTTTCTTTTGTTCCCCTTTTGCCAATAAATCTATAGTCATCTTTTGTTTCAGGGCAGTATCATCGAGTTGTTCTTTCCAAAAAGTAGTATAATTGGCGATTGTATCTTTCGTTTCAGCATTATCCATATCGAGCATTATGGGAAATTCCCGATATTTTTTGTGGTAGACTTCATCAAGGGTACCACTCGGTATCGTTCCAATAGTTACATAAGGGTTCAAATAAGTAACCATGTCATGCAGCGTTTTTTGATACGAAGCAATACGTTCCCGCGTATAAAATGGATGGCCCAAATCTTTTTGGATTGTTTCATTAACATCCACCAAAAAAGGTTCCCAATAAATAGCTGAAGAAGAGCCGGGTGCATATATTTTCTTTATTTCATGGCTGATGTGGTTTTGTGTTAATAATGCGACCAAATCGCCAAGGCTAAAGGCATGTTTATCATCGAAAGGTATTTTCTTTGCATTTGGACTTGCTACCGGAAATGCAGGCATAATGCGCACTAGTGGTTCCGTATTTTGGATTGCGCGCAAGATTTTCTTCTGAAGAACATCTCTGCCGTCAACGCAGTCTTCATAACCGCCTAAGTTTAATAAATAATCGACAATGGCTGTGGATCTTACTTGGGCATCTGCATCGTCTGCAACTTTTTTGATTTTTGGCAGATCTTTGAGATAAGCTTGCACTCCATCAGGCAAGTCCGCAAATTGTTTAGGCACATATTCCATTGTCCATGTACTATGAACAAAGAATAAAAATAAAGTTGCTAACATTCTTTTCATATGATTCCTACTTTTTACGATAATACCCACACACAACCCCATTAACGGTCATGGTGTCGTACACAAATTGTTCTTCATCAACATCTTTTTTAAATCTAATTGACCACGTGCCATCTTCTTGCACCATCACCCCATGATAGGGTGTAACATCTGATGTTGGTGACAGTCGGATGCCAAATTTTTTACTTACATCGGGGCTGAAATGCACCGTAAGCCTAAAATATTCTGGGCTTGGGAATGTTTTTGCTATGTAATTTCTTAATCGCGTTTCACGTGCTAATAATCGAAAAACAATATCTTTAAGCGTATATTTCTTTATAAGCTTCTGTCCTTGTGGATGGTCAAGCTCTAAGGCAAAGCGCTGCAACGCGGTATTTGGAATAGCTTTTAACTCTTTTCGGTACTCTTCATCGCTTGGTTCAAAGCGATCAATAAACTGCACTATGTCATGAGCTGAGGCTAATCCATATTTTTGCATGAAATCTTGTGAGCTGAATATGCTCATATCAGGCAGATCTTGAGCGAGTGCTTTTAAGCTGTTTTCATACGCAACAACATGCTTAATAGGGATACCAAAAAATTGTGCAAATGGAATGCCATCACAAAATATGTGGATATGAGCGCCGGGCTTATAGATAGCTTTTATTTCATTAAGCATGCCTTGCAGATATTCCAGTGATGTGCGTTCAGCCATGTCGGGTAAATAACCGTTTACTTTTTTTTCTTGGTTGCCTGACTTAAAAGGAAAGCCCACGAGCAGCATTTTAATAGGCAGATTTTGAGCAACAAAATAATCTAAGTTTTTGACTGCTTGCTCAACATTTTTTGCAGCAACCGGTGTTGTGCTGGATGTTGAGTCCATGCTGTGGTTATCGATGTCATAGGTAATGCGGTAATGATCGAGTACAGAATAAATGTCACGTGCGGTTGTTAAAGATCGATTTCTTGTATGATAGGCAAAAAATACGACGGTTGCCGTTAAAAAGGCAACACATGATGCCAACAAAAGAACGTTCTTCGTAAAATTCATATATTCCTCAAATTAACAATTAAGTTGATATTTTTATTTTAAATATTTCAAGTGAAAAAAATCAATGCTTTTCATATATGCAAGGTATTTTGGGTGGACATGCACAAAAACTCATGAACAAGACTTTCTTGAGCATAAGATTGCCTAAATTTCGTGCATTAAAAACGCACCAGAAATTTAGAAGTAAAAAAATGAAAAAATGGTAAAAAAAAATTGGAATTGAGCTGTTTGCTCAAATAAATCGAATAATGAGAAGAGAGGTAATAATAATTGAGATTGGGAAAAGAGTGTAGAAGAGGGTTTGATGTGCGGTAAGATAATTATTATTGGTAAAAGTAGTCCTCATAGTAGAGATTCCTTATGAAAAAGATTAACTATTGCATTCCAATCTATCTAATTTGCTTCAGGTTATCAACTTATTTTACTAAATAGCTCATAGATGAGAGTTTTCAAATTACAGGCTACATTCAACCCGTTTAAGCTTTAAAATCAATGGTTTGCATTGTCACGTCAAGTGAATCAAAAAGTTTCATAAAAAATGGGTGGCTTTTCTGCCACCCAAAATTATCTGTCAAATGCTCAAGTTAATTATTTCTGCACATCATTTTTTAGACGATACTGATGGAATTTACCATTGGCAGCGTAAAGCCCACCAATAGCCGTAATTGACCCCCCCAGGACAATCCAACTATATCCTGCCAAGATTCCCCCGATTATTAATGAAGCCTTCATGGGCTTTAAAACTGGGCGGCCATCTGCTACCTGTTTATACATTGCTTTTTCAGTGCCCAATTTGGCGAAATAACCTGCCCCCGTCAGCCCTAATCCAAACTTAGTAACATCAAGTCCAGTTTCTATATTCTGAGCATAGTGCTTGCGAAGAAATTCTTTTTGATTTTTATCCATACAAATAGCTGGTCCAGAACTTACGAGTAAGCACAATAAAGCAATCTTTTTTATTATTATATTAGACATAATAATCCCCTAAAATGTGTGGTTTTTCCTATATCCTTATATCATACAGGATAATTTCAAAGAGTCAATCGGGTGTGTGGAGCTTATGGTATATGATTTGATCTGAAATCAATAATCTGTGCAGACACACCGAGTGAAGCAAAAAATTTCATGAGATCATCAGGATTAATAACCGTCGTGGCATCATTTTGCAGAGGATGAAATCCTAGTGCTTTGTGGGTAAACAGGTGTTGATCAACAATAACGTTTACTTGGTGCTGAGCATCATTGATGATGCCAAAGGGCGTAACTGATCCAGGAAGAACTCCTAAATGCTGCTGCAATAATTCTGCTTGAGCAAAACGCAATTCCGGTGCTTGTAAGGTCTTTCGTAGTTCTTTTAAATTAATCTGCGTATCGGCGCACGCAACCACGAGCCATAATCTTTTTTTACTATCTTTTAAAAAGAGATTTTTACATTGCTCCGCCGGAATTGATGCGGTAACTTCTGGAGCTTGATCGCAGGTGAATAGTGGTTCGTGTTCAATAGTTTGCGTTGGAATATTTAGTTTTTGAAGGTAGTCCAGAATCATTGCTTTTGTGTACATGAAAATTCCTTGGATTTTTAAATACCGGACCCCATTATCAGGGCCCGGTACGATTTACTCTATTTTTTAAGTTGTGCATCAACAACTTTTGGCACGGTGCCGAGAATCATCAAGGCTACCCAATATCTGATCATTCGAGGACCCCAGCCTTCTCTTAGGCACGTCCAAAGTCCCTTTTCGCTCATTTTTTCAAACGTATCCAGGTAGGAAGTTGACCAGCCTTTTTGTTGCCAATAACCTATATTGGTGAATGGTTGAGTTAGAGCCGAACCGGGCACGGCACACAGAGCAGCACTTATTGGAATGACACCGGCAGGGTGTGTGGTGACATGCGTTTTTACCAATTTCTCAGCTTCTTCTTTTGCCTTAAGATAAAACCAAACAAATCCAGCTTCTTGTTTTGCAATAGGTTTATATCCTTTGGAAAATGACCCATATGCCGTGCCTGCCATTCTTTTTATGGTTGTGAAAAGTGATTCACTTGTCTGTTGGTTGATAACAATGTTGGTGCTTGGTGAAACTACCACGCCGGCCATTCTTTTTATGGTTGTGAAAAGTGATTCACCTGTCTGTTGATTGATAACAATGTTGGTGCTCGGTGAAACCACTACGGTGGATAATGCGCCCGCCGCAAGGGCAGACAAGGTATCATTTACTTTGTATTTTTTTAACATGCCATCCACGGCAACTTGGAATGCAGTTGTCGGGATGATGCAAAAAAGATGGCCGCCAAGACCTTGTAATGGAGTTCTTTTGACGAACTTTGCTTTGTCTTCTTCCTTGAGTTTCGCTTTTTCAAGGATGTTGAACATCCAGTTGCCTAGAAAACGTCCTGAAGGAGCCTCGAAACCGCCGCCGACAGATCCTTTAATGATATCGTGTAAAAACAGCGTAAGTGGACTTAAGGTCCTGAGAGTTTCTTTATCTTGCTGACAAAAAATGGATGCAGAAAATGCGCAGAGCATGATCATGCGCATGGTATAATTGAACATATAAATTCCTAAAGAAATGGGTATTTCATGCATTAAAAAATGCACAAAAATTGTTGTTTTTAAAACGAAAAATAAGTGGTGAAAAAAGAATATTATTTGAGCGTCAGCCATTCGCCGTCGCTCATTTCATGAGCTAAGGCGTAATCACGACGAAGCTTTAAGCGAAGAGGCTAATGCGAAGTCGGACAATAAAGGGAATAATGAGAATAGATAAGAGGAGGGTGGTGATCGTGTTGATTGAGAAAGCTATTGAAGTGGCATAATTGGATGACTGATGGGTTGTATGGCCATTACGGCAGGCAGAAGTAGTACTCATAGAGTAACTCCTTAAAAAATAGGGTTTATCAATAACAACATTCTAATGCTCATTGCATATAAAGGCAATAGTAGCGTTGATTCCTATTTTTGTGGCTCTGTCGTTTTGGTTTTTTCTTGTTTTTTGATGGCATTTTCCAAGAGCTTCCACCAACCCTGATAGTCAAATAATTTCCATAGTGCAACTTTTGTATCTGAAGCTATAGCAATTGTTGTATCATCTGTCCCCCACTCTGCTGAAACAATTGTTGAAGTGCCGGCAATCGTATTTAATGGTTTCATAGTAGTTGCATCTCTTATTGTGGCAACACTACCAGATGCAGTAACAAACATTTCACCATAAGCGATCCATGCTACGCACCTAACTGGTTTTTCATAATCTGACCATGAATGCAATGGTTGTGCAGTAGTAACATCCCATAACTTTGCGGTATTGTCCTCAGAACCTGATAAGAGTTTTTTTCCATCTGGACTCCAAGCCAATGCAATAACTTTTTTGCTATGTCCATGTAAAATGCGATTTTTATCCCACGAAGTTGCGTTCCAAATTTTTATGGTGCCATCGCCGTGTCCAGCAGCAAGACTTTTACCATCGGGACTCCAAGCTACTGAATAAACACTGCTATCCTGCTTTAAGTTCAAGAATAATTTCGCTCGCGCGGTATTCCATATCTGAATCGTATTGTCTTCGCTACCAGTCGCAAGATATTTTTCATCAGGACTAAATGTTATTGAGTAAATGGCACCAGAATTTCCTTGCAAAGTATCTACCTTTTTTTTAGCTATGTTCGATAATAGTACTGTGTTATCAAATGAAGCAGCAGCAACATAGTTTCCTGCGGAGCTCCATGCTACTGAGCTTATTTTTTCTGTGTGACCTTTTAACGTAGCTACTATCTTATAGGTGCTTAGATCCCATATATTTGCCATCATATTTGAAGAGCCTGTAATAATATTTGTACCATCAGGTTTCCAAGCTAATGACGTAATGGGATATTGAACTAACAAAGAGTGTACGAGGGTTGGGTCAAGGATTTCAAAGCTAGAAACGTGCAAATGTAGTAAATTTTGCAACAAGAGCCCCGATTGCTCGAGAAGCTGTTTGACTAATTTTTCATCAACACCAAAATCATCCAATATTTTTTTTAAGTCAAGAACGAACATTGGGGGTAACTTAGAATATAGTTTGGCAAAATACTTAAGAAATAGGATCTTTTTAATGGGGTCACGTTGCAACTTTGAGAGCGTTGAAATCCAATCCATAACTTTAATAAAAAGCGCAATGGTTGGACTACTAAATCCCTCACCTGTCATATCAATGATTGTGATCTCGCGATCGTTGTCGTTTGCAATGTTGGGTTCTGCGTTCTTGTCTTGCTCTATCGGTTTGGTTAATCGTGTTACGTATAAGTCTTTTTTGAAAGGAACCACAAAAAATTGGTCATTATTTTTTATGACAAAGTAACCTTCGTACAAGCTTTTAAGTCTCTTGAGAAGTTCTATTGCTTGATCTTTCAATGATGCTTCATTTATCGGGCGGGCTCCTTGCGCGGGGATACCAGTAATTACTTTCTTAATCGGCTTTTTCTCTACACTACATTCAATGGCGAAAGTTACCAAAATGATCTGCAAAAAAAGCAATTTTTTCATAATACCTCTTTCTATTTTGTCCACATCATATTTTTTCGGTCATCTTTCGAATTTCTTCTGCCACAACATGTGCAGGTAATGAAGAAGCTTCAAGCGCCCAGTATTGTTGTTTTTGTTGGTCCGGCGTTAAGTTATATCCCATTCGCGATGCACGGTTAAACCACACAAAATCATGGTGAGAGCGTAGCCTCGCGATTGCAGTAGAATCGTCAACTCTTTGTAATTTTGAAAGCATAAACACTGCACCATGCACTACAAAAATTTTTTCTTTTTCTAATTCGGCAGCATGGCCATCAAAATCGGTATTAAACGTTGCCAATATGACAGGAGCTTGCGACGAACTTAATCCACGTAAAAACCCCTGGTAGAACCAGGAGCTGGGCAATGTCATAGTATAGGCACCGACTAATGCGTGAGGTAACAAAGCTTGGAAGTTATTCTTGATGCGAGAGCCAATTTCCTCAGCCTTTTTTTCGAGAACCATAAAGTAGTTCTTAAATAAGTTGTGATTGCGCAGGAATTCGATCCGCGCCTCGTGTTTTGTTATCTGCGTGAGTTCCGGTTTTTTTGTAGCCTGGGCAAACAAATTCCACGCATAATCAGAAAAATCATGCAGGTCATTATAGCTACCAAGTTGTGTTTGCGCATGATACATTTCTAAATCGAGAAATATGCCATCGATAGGCAATTCTTGATCAAAAAGTTTGACAAAGGTTTGTATCGACTCGAGAAGTTCTGGTTGCCAGAAGTTTTCGATGTCAAGAGGCGAGGGAATATTGGGATAATTGATGCCATAAAGATCAGTCACAGAATTTCTTGCAATCTGCTCGCGAAAATTAGTCGTTACATTGGTCCCTACAAAAATTTTAGGCATGGGTGCGTTTGCAAACTGTTTTTTGAGTGCTGCAGCCAAAATTTTTATACGGGTTATAAATTGCTCGCGTTTATTATTGCGGTAGCCATAAGGACCTAAAAACCATTCCGGTATAAATTCAAACCACAACAAATTTAGTTTGGCATTGTATATAAACTGCAGACAATTTTGTAATGCGTTTTGTCTAATCGATTCTCGTTGCTGCTGAGGTATATTTTTAGCATCATAGTCGGCACCAAACATGTCTTCTAACGAAAGCCAAGCACACGAAATACCCTGTTCTTTGACCCAGGAATAGCGGGGATCAAGTGATTTTTGCGTCAAAGGATCTTTTCTCATTGCACTGCGTAAAGTTGATGGGGCTTCAACCATATTTTTTTGTGAGCCTTCGTGCAAAAATTCATGCACAATGTGGTTTGTTTGAGCTAAAAATGTATCTCGCAACGATACGTCAAAAGAATTTTTGAAAAAATTTTCCTCACGATCTGCGTACGTGAAATCGGTAAGTTTACCGATAAGAAAGGTAGTATTATTTTTTTCATTCTTAATTACCAGTGCATGCGGGAGTGCCTGAGCTGGCAGAGCTGTAGTTTGCTGACTTGATGGCAGCAGATGCGCACAGGAACTTTTGTGTGCAACAGCGAGTAATTCATTAAAAGTTTGCTGCAAAGTTGGTTGAGGAGATTCGGTTTTATTGAGCAACGTAGTTCCATAAAGCATTCCCTGTTGTGCATCGGCTTGTAAGCTATAGCGCAGAAAAGCATCAAGGATCGACGTCAATTGTGGATCCTGCTGCGGATAATTTGGGATACCGTTGAGCGTCGCAATGATGGCATGCGCAATGGTGTGCAGAACTGGAGAATAGTTGGGTGATGGCAGCAAAATTGCAAGGCGTTTATTACGTTGATGTGCAAAATCTTGCAGCGGTTTTAAAGCGCTTTGCGCTAACGGAGTTTTTATGGCGCGAGCAAATGACGTGCTCACCAGAAAAAAAACGCTATCGTAAAGTGCGATGTTGATCCCCTCGAGTAGCTCATAGAGGTTGTAAAAGTGAACCTTATTTTCATCGGTAGAAAGCAATGTCGTAAGCGTTCGATAATTATGCGATTGATGCCCTTCGGTGTCGATAAGTGCAACATTGTGTGCGCACGCTACATTAATACTGAGTGCTGCAACAAAAATTATGTCTAAGCTGAATTGTTTGTTCATACTTCCCCCCAACAAATGCAATTCTCAATTAGTTTATAATTTTATTATATAAATTATCAATATTATTCAACTTGATAAATAATTGTGGTGTGATGTGGGAAAAATAACAAGCAACGAGACATGATTTTTAGCCAGAATAATTTTTTTATGATAAAGTAAATCTTGAGAAAGATGATTGTTTCACTCAATTTTTTCAGGAGGAATCATGAATAATCACCACAAAACTCTAGCGCTTGCTACTCTTATTGGCATAAGCATCGACGGCTCGCTACAAGCGATTACCAAAATCACCAAAGAAAACTGCAGAGATATTGTCGCTCAATCAAAAGATAAAATTTTGGTAATTGATTTTTGGGCAGACTGGTGCAATCCATGCAAACAGATGGCGCCTGTTTTTGAAGCATTTGATGCGAAAATGAAAAGAAAATATATCTGCGCTAAAGCAGATGTCATGGAGCTGCAAGAGTTTGCGCAAGAATTCCAAGTACAATCGCTGCCTACTTTTGCGGTGATTAAAAATGGAAAGATTCTTGGCAAAATTATTGGTTCTCAGAGTCAAGAACAGTTTGATGCAAAAATCAAAGAAATAGTTGAAGGCATTGATCTTGCCAAACTTTCTCTACAACAACTGCAACAGCGTATGCTTGAAGCAATTATGGCCTGCAATTTTGAAGAGATACAAAAAATATCTTCTCTCAAGCAATTTGATATTAATGCACCATTTGCTGATGGCAATAACCCACTTTCATATGCAGCAATTTTTGGCCAACAAATGGGCCAAAAAGGTGTTGAATTAGTTCAAGCTTTATTGAATGCTGGTGCAGATCCAGAATTTAAACTTACTATGGGTGGTGGCTCCTTCACCGTCATGGAATTCATGGCACAAGTGCATGAAAATACCAAGCGCATGATTGAGTTCCAACAAACTATAGTTACCACCATGCAAGTACATCCTAAAAAAATGAAGCGGGCACAAGCCTAAAAAATCTAAGAACTACCAAATAAAAAAGCCTTTGTGTTTTGCACAAAGGCTTTTTTATTTGCATTCTTTGTATTATCGAGATCTTTTTTGTTTTAGTTTGGTTGTTAAATGTTTTGCCATGAGATTCATGACTTGTCTACGGACATTTTCTGCAACGCCTGCTTCTTTCATATTTTGTATCATGGATTCTGCCATGGTTTCACCAGCCATTTTTGCGCTGGATTCTATCGAGGCAGGGTCATGCATCATATGAATAAAACGCATTATCGATTCGGACAGATTATTCATTGCTTGCACATTTTCATCAACGGCGGCTGGCTTGTTTGCTTGGCAGCCGCATTTTGTTACACGTTCGACTACTGCCGCATCTACTATGCTTATATGTGCTAGAGCCAGTACGGTGAATAAAGCTATACGCATCACAAACTCCTTCTTACAAGAGGGGACATTAATTACCATGCCCACTATAACTCTATGCAGTAAGAGGACGCAAGGTTATGATGTGGTTTCTAATTTTTCAGAAAATATCAGAACTTGTTGTACGCGCGTGGCAGTTGCTTTTTGTACCTGAAAACAGAAATCTTTGTACGTAACTCGTTCACCTTTTTTGGGAAGATGTTGCAAAGTTTCTGTCAAAAATCCGCCCAGGGTAATTGAGCCTTCAGTTTCAAAGGTAACATGCAGTAAATCGCTTAATTCATCGAGGGCTATGGTAGCATCCACCAACCAACCACCTTGTTTGAGTGGAATAATCTTTTCTTGTGCTGATTCATATTCGTCACTTATTTCACCCACAATTTCTTCGAGCACGTCTTCGAGCGTTACTAACCCCGTAATGCTGCCATATTCATTGATAACCATAGCAATGTGCATATGCTGTTCACGAAATTCACGCAGAAGTTGGTTAACCTTTACGCTTTCGGGCACAAACATAATAGGACGTACTATTTCTTGCAGCGGCTTTTCTTCATGTTTCATCAGTTGAACGAATATGTCTTTCAAGTGCACCATGCCGATGATATTATCAGGTTTTTCTTGATAGACCGGCATGCGTGTGTATTGATATTTTGAAAATAGATCAAGCACATTTTTGAGGGGGGTAGAAGCTTCTACTGATACAATATCACCTTCAGGTACCATGGTTTCTTTTACCGGTGTGGTTCCTAACTCGAAAATGTTTTGCAGCATTTCCGTTTTTTCCGTTTCCATCAAGCCTTTTTGATTGATATGTTCAATCAAGAATTGAATTTCTTTTTCAGATGATACCCACTCGCTGGAACCCTCAAGGGCTTTTTGCCCCCCAACACGATAAAGCACCGCATCAGAAATGCGTAATAAAATAGTAACGAGCGGATAGAACAAACGAAAAATAAAATTGGTGATCCACAACGTAGAGCCGATGAGTTTTTCACCATAAGCTTTGCCTAAGTTTTTTGGGATAATGTCACCAATAATCAATATAGCAATTGTGGCTACAAAAATACCTACCGAAACACCAACGCTGTTGCTAAAATTAAATTGAGCAAATACCGTTTCGGTTATGCTCGTAACCAGAACTGAGGTAATAACATTGGCAAGACAGCTTGCAATCAACGTGGTAATCAATAACCGTTGCGGATTTTTTTCGAGTGTTTCAAATAAAAAGTGATACTTTCCGGTACGTTGTGCAAGTTCTTTCAGTTTAAATAATCGCATTGCGGTGATACTTGTTTCCAAAAAGGAGAACAGGGCACACGAGGACAACGAAATGCCAAATGCGATTAGCTGCAGTGTTAAATAACTATCTTGTGGGGGTTCCATAGTAAAAATTCTTCCTTATAAAATTATTATTCTTCATTACTCTCAATATCACCATCATCTTCTTCGTAGGACATGTTTTCATCAAATTCTTTATCGAAGAAGGTTTGCAGTTTTTTAGAACGCGATGGATGGCGCAACTTTTTTATAGCTTTCACTTCAATCTGCCGAATACGTTCACGGGTCACCGAGAAGTCTTTACCAACTTCTTCGAGGGTGTGCTCAGAAGCTACATCGATGCCAAAACGCATCTTAAGTACTTTTTCTTCCCGTGGTGTCAGCGATTTGAGTACTTCGCGCACGCGTTCTTTCAAATCATTATTGGCAACGGTGTCAGAAGGCGAAAACTCATTTTCATTTTCAATGAAATCTTTAATGTAAGCATCTTCACTATCGCCAACCGGTGTTTCCAAGGAGATTGGTTCTTTGGAAATCTTGATGATGTTCTTAATCTTTTTTTCATCAAGGTTGAGTTCTTTAGCAAGTTCAGCGTGGGTTGGTTCACGGCCATGTTCTTGGATGAAGGTTCTTTTGATCTTGTTAATTTTATTAAGCGTTTCAACCATATGCACCGGAACACGAATGGTGCGTGATTGATCTGCAATGGCACGGGTGATGGCTTGGCGAATCCACCAGGTTGCATAGGTGGAGAATTTGTAGCCCCGTTCGAACTCAAACTTTTCTACGGCTTTCATGAGTCCGATGTTACCTTCTTGAATGAGATCCAAGAAATGTAGTCCACGATTTACATATTTTTTTGCAATGTTAACCACAAGGCGCAAGTTAGCTTTTGCTAAATCATCTTTCGCGCGTTTATCACGGCGTTGGCCACTCAAGAGCTGATTGTGATAACGCACAATAAGATCGCGCGGCAATCCCGCTTCTACTTCTATTTTTTTGAGCAGCTTTGCTGAAGCACGAGAGACTTTATTAAGCTCTTCCAGATCAGCAAGTTGACTTTGCGTAGGATTTTTGAGCCCCTCAAGTTGCTTAATGTGACTTTGTGTTGCCTGGATGATCTGCTCTTTTTCACGCAGTTTATGCACAAATTTTTCAATTTTTTTGGCACATCGTCTGATAAATTTATTGCTGAGCCTAATGGAGCGGATAACTTCGCCGATTTTTTCTTTATTTTCGCGAACTTTGGCAAGCATCTCATGTTTTTTTTCTTGTGTCGTTAATTTGCCGCGATAGCTCAAATAAATTTTTTCTTCATTATCAACAAGTTCTTTAATTTTTTTGATGGTATCAAGAAGCTTTTTCTTTTCTTCATCAATTTTTGGTAAATTTTCTTCATCAAATTCAGAGAACTGAATGATATCTTTTAATGGCAGTGAATTTTTTTCAAGCCGTTCACCAATTGCGACAAATTCTTTATGAATAAAAGGGAATCGTGATATAGAATCAATGGAATCTCGTTTTCCTTGTGCTATGCGGTCAGCAATATCAGTTTCGGTTTTTTTGTTGAGCAATGGTATTTTACCGATATCACGCAAATAAGATTTTACGCCATCAGTGATCTGTGTTGCGCCAGCAGTTTCACGCACTGCCTCTTTTTCAACACCTTCATCATCGCCAGCAGCTACTTCATCATCTTCAAGAAGTTCGGTAGTAAGAGCCAAGGAGCCTTCTAGTCCACCAGCCATTTTGAAATTGCCGCCTGCGCCTTCGTCTTTTTCAAGTACTTGCATGTCACTGCGCGCAGCATCGAGTTCTTCAAGATTAACGAGCTCTAATCCTTCTTTTTCGATCATGCGCAATAATGCAGTACCTTCTTGCTCAGAAAGGTTATGTTTATCGGCAAATTCCATAGTTTCTTCATAGCTCAAAATGCCACCAGCTTCTTTGCCCCGTTCCAGTAGGCTTGAAGCGACTTTTTGCATCTCAGCTTCACTCATGGCAGGGTGTTCAGGCTTGCTGCTACCCTTTTTCTTAAATAAGGTGGCAAGTTCAGTCGGCTTTTTTTTGACTGGCTTTTCGGTTTTGACAGCCGGTTTGAGCGATTCTTTTGGTTTGGCAACCGATTTTACTGGCTCTTTTTTTTCTACTGGTTTTTCTATGGGTTTATGCACAACCTGTTTTTGCACAGGCTTTTTTGCAGCAGGTGCGCTTTCTTGCGGTTTAGTTTTAACCGCAGTCTTTGGCAGAGCTTTAGTACTTTTTGGCTTAACCGAACTTTTAGCAGATACCTTTTTTGCAGGTACTTTTGCCTTTGCTTTGGTTTTAGCCTTACTGGTCTTTTTTGCAATGATATTTTTTTTCATTCTTCATTCCATTTATTAGGCCATTTATTAGGGAAGTTTTTGTCTTAGAGCAATTTTTTCTTTAATTCCAGAAATTGTAGTAAAATCTTTTGTTCTTCGGCTACATTGCCAGAGCGCTTTGCCTGATCAAGCTGCTTTTTTATTTTATGCACGATACTTTTCCAATTTTTTCTCTGGAATTGTGCCAAAAGCTGATCAAACGCGCCTGGTTCTAATGAACCTTCAAACTCAAGCAAAATTTTGCTCACAAACTCTTTTTCATAACTATCTAAGCTATCAAAAAACTGCACAAAGTCCAATGAGGGTGTCTCGGTTTTAAGCGTATAAAGTTTCTGTAAGATAACGCTAAAAGCAGGGGGTAAATAACCGATCATCAATTCCTGGTTGTCATTGTTTAGTAAATCAATATTATTTAGTATAGCAAAAAATAAATTTTTTTCCAATTTCTGGTCTTCTCCAAGCAGATTATGTGGGATTTTAGGCCTTTCTGCCGGGTCTGTGTGCGAGCTTTTTTCGAGAGCTCCCTGATTATGGGCGGCAGTTGCCGCATTTTTTGCTGAATTTTGCATCTTTTCAAGTTCCCGAGAGAGGGAAGCAAAAGGGATATCTATGATTTTTGAAGCTCGTTGCACCAGCAAATCCCGCGTGATGCCATCCTCAACGGTGTTAATAACGCCGAGCAATTTGCGGGTGAGTTGCAGCTTTTCTGGCAATGGCTTGGTAGCAAATCCTTCGCCTAAGCTTTCGATGAAAAAGACGAAAATATCTTTGGCGCTTGCAATGAGGGGAACAAGGTCATTTTCTTTGCTCAAAAAAGAAGCAGGATCTTCTTGGGGCGGGAGACATATCACATGGAGCTCAAGACACACCTGCCAACATAAACTGGTAAGCCTGATGATGGCTTCTTTGCCGGCTTTATCTCCATCATATACCACGTACAATTTTTGGGTGTAGCGGGCCAAGATTTTCAGATGCTCGGGTGTACAGGCGGTGCCCAGCGTGGCGATAGTGTTGGCGTATCCATGTTGCACCATGGCGATGCAATCTGCATAACCTTCAACTAAAAAAGCAGATTCTTTTTGTTGCATGCTTTTTTTGGCCTGATCAATACCAAAAAGTAATGCGCCTTTATTGAAATACGGATTTTCTCGCGAATTATAGTATTTGGGCCGCTCATCGCCTTGTTTGAAAATGCGGCCACCAAATCCGCAGAAACGACCAAGATGATCTTTTATGGGAAACATGATGCGTTCTTCAAAAGGTGAATACAGAACCGTTTTGCCTTCTTGCACTATGCCCGCTTCAATAAGATCTTTTACTAAAAAACCATGCGACCGAGCCATGGTGGCAAGCTCCTTGATGCGCTGATGGCCTCCGGGAAAATACCCAAGCGTAAAAAGACGCATGCTGTCTTTGGTAAATCCACGTTTTAATAAATAATGCAAAGCACCTGGCGAGGTTGTGAGTTGCTGATGGCACCACGCGGCTACGACCGTGCACAAATCGTAATAGTGCTTTTTTTCATTGATTGTCGGTTCATTAGTGGTGATAAGTTCTTGCGGTAGCTCAATGCGATAGCGTTCGGCAATATGATGCGCAGCTTCTAACTGGTTGCAATGTTCTACTTGGGCAATGAACGAGACGACATCGCCACCCACATGGCAGCCAAAACAGTAAAAAATTTCCTTGTGTGGGCTTACCGTAAACGATGCCGTTTTTTCACTATGAAACGGACAATTGCCTTTCCAATAGGTTCCGGCTTTTTTGAGTTGGGTATATTCATTGACGACATCAAGGATAGAAACTCGCGTCTTTATAAAGCTAAATAGATTCATGCTGTACAGCTCGTGAAGGATGCCAAGCAATAAAAGCAAAAAGCAGTAAACAAGCACCGGCAATCGTGGCAGCAATCCATTGGTGCAGCGAGAACAATCCATAGATCGGGCCTCTATCGGCGCGCCAAAAATCGATCGCAAAGCGTTCCATGCTGGCACAAAAAAGATAGAGCGTAAAAAGCTGCCCATCTTTGAGTGTGTGCAAACGCGAAATAAGTTGTAGCAAAATGAATATGCCCAAAAAAGTTGCAGCGCTATAGAGTTGTGTGGGGTGAAGGGGTTTGTGCAGTGGCGCGAATGAATTTGGATCGGTGTAGGTGATTGCCTGCCATCCAGTGTACACGATGCCATGACAGCACCCAGCCATAAAGCAGCCGATTCTGCCAAATGCTTGGGCGAGTGGTGCATAAAGCGCGCCAAGATCGAGTACCGGTAAGATTGGAATTTTGTGAAGAATAAAATAACCAAGAAGTGCTGTGATACAGCCGATAAGTGCGCCTAAAATGGATAATCCACCTTGCCAGATAGCAAAAATGTCGCTGAAACTTTCAAATGTCCGCCATTTTTCGAGAATATACAGTAGACGCCCGCCTGAGAGAGTTGCAATGATGCCAATAAAAAAGCCTTGAAAAACTTGGTCGTCAGTTAAATAGTTTCGGCGCATGGGATGGTAAAACACCAAGGTCATCATGAGCCCAAGGCCAATGGCGATGAATAGACCGTAACTGTTAATGGAAAAGGGGCCCCAGATATGGCACAGCTCGCGATACATGTCTATTACCTCCAAAGCGTTTTATGTAATGCTTTAAGTATAACGAGTTTTTTATAAAAATAAGCCCCTTTATGAAAAGGGGCTTACATGTACTAATTTATTTGATTTCTTTTATGTGCGATGATGCAACGGATCACGGTTGAATTATCTTAAAACATTTTCTTATATAAATAAGATCACTTTAATTTGACTCGTTTGACCCATGCCCGGATATCTTGCTATGCGTGATCCAATTGATCCCAGTTGGATTGGAATGAGCGTCGCGCCAGCTAGCGCTACCATAGCAAGTATCTTTGCTGAGCCATAGAGAATTGGACTGTTTTGCCGGTACATTGTCGTAAAAAGCTACGGGCTCTCCAGCATTTGTTGCATAGAACTTACGTTCAGCCTCAGGTACCCATTCCGACATGGCAAATCCAAGTGGCTTATCTTCTGGTGAAAGTATGCCTGCCAATGCAACTATGTGTTTTTCATTATATTTATCTGTCAATCCCATAAGCATTAGCTCCCTCAATACCGAATTTTTCTCAACGGGCCCTCTGCGATTATAGGCACTCATGTCTATAAAAGGAAAATCTACCTTTTCCAGCTTTTTAATTGTCTCATTGAGTTTGCGATTGTGGAATTCGCGATTCGACTTTTTCGTAGTGTCGTTATTATCTCCATCCTCAGCAACAGTTTCGGGAAACCGACTTAAAAGCGTTAGCTTGTTGGATCTGTCCCAATTTCGTCGCCATTGTTGCGCGAGTGCCAGCTCTAGAACTTCATTATGCGTGACTCCAGTGGTCTCTAACTTGGTATTAACTCCATAAGGATTCTCTGGGTCTACCGGTGGTTGATTTTGGGAAGACAAATTCTTGTAACCAAGATAACCAACACCTAGGGCTACTATTCCCGTTGTTAAACACACCGAATTATACCACTCATCATTTTTCCTAACCTTCTCAAGCGCTTCTAGCACTTTGGGGTTATGTTTAGCTAATTCTTTGGCATCGGAAATGTTTCCAGAATTTTTCCAAGGGACCCATGAAGAGCGCAAGCATTCATCAAATTTATTTTCATGTTTTAAGCGGTCTTGTGGAGAGAGTGGGCCTTCGAGAACCTTTGCTTTTTGAATGCATTGTTCGATTTGTGAAAGATCGTCACAAATCGCATAGTTCCCCGACAACAGGAGTCCAACACATAAGGCTGACCAGATAAAAAATGATTTTATTTTCATATAGAACTATCGCTAAAGGCCAAACAAATAATAAATTACTTATATTATTTTACTATAATAAAATGCTCCAGGCAAGTGGGTTATTCTCGTTGGCGGGGTCAATAGCTTAACTGTAGAAAATTCAGAAGAAATGTACTAAAAAAGGTGAAAATAGGGAGTGATCGTATCTTTGAGGTTTCATGAAATCTAAGAATTAATTTTGATCTTCACCGGTAATGATAGTAACATCCTGAAATTTCCTGTCGTCGAGCAAATTTGATCGGAATTCTTCCTCTGGCCCCTTTAATCTCCAAGAATTGTCGCCTCTATAAAATGTCTTCAGCATGCATTCTTTTTCTGATGTTCCAAAAATTACGTAGGTGTCCTGTGGCTGCGTTAGTGGTTTATGGACAAGGATGTGGGTTAGCCCCTGATTAAGATTGCTTAATACAAGTTCGGTGGTTCCATATTTTTTGTTTGTTATGGTCAAAGCACCGGGTCTTAATGATAATACATTTCCTTTATATGGTGTGAGATCTTGTATCATGCCATTAGTTGAAGCAAAGCGCTTTGCTTCTGTCATGTTCGTGGTGTCGAAAGCCATGAGATGCCCGCGTTCAGTGCCCATCCAAATAAGATTTTGATCTTTATCATCAAATCGTACTGCAGATACATGACCTTGAATGATGCTTGTTTTTAGCTTTTTTTGAGCCAGATAATTGAGTGTGTCGCCCAATGGTGTACCTGCCCTTTTTCCAGTTGTGTTTAATTTTTTGGGTTCTGACATGGTGTCAGTCTGGAAGAGAATCGATGAAGTGCCATCGTCAATATTATTTTCAGCTGATATTATTGCTCCATTATCATTGATAGCTACAAGTGCTGAGCTAGGCACATAAAGAATTTTTTCAGCTTTATCAAAAGTATTGTGCCCATTTGCGCGATATCTGAACACTTGTGTTTGTGGCTCCTGTGTAAAGCCCATTGTGCTATACCTGCATGTGCCGCGTGGAGATTTGCATTTGTGGAGATAATGTTTGCTAATTTTATGGTCACCTACTCCCACTTCAGTTACCCATTCATCGGAATTTCCGTCAAAGCCATTGGGATTGTCAGCAAGAACTCGAGAAAAAGCCTCACCCTTTTGAGGGTCTTGCGATGATGATTGCATGGCATTTATGCAGAAATGTGCAGTTAATGCTATCAGGTTACATAGGATGATTTTATTGAAAAATAAGAAGATTTTCACTTTGATACTCAAATAAAAAATATTAAACAATGCATTGCTTATATTTAATATTATCAAAGTGGTTATGCGCAGTCAAAGGGGCTGCTGGGATAGAGATATGGGAAAAAGTAGTTATTAGCGTGAGCACTATTTACAACTGTTTACTGAAAACCTGATGTTTCCGTTGGATAACCGTATTTGAGGTCTTTGGAAGGAAGATTATGTTCCGCTGTCATAGCTTCTTCTAAGAAATAAATATGTCCATCCTGTTTTACAACAAGATAATAATATTGATAACGATCAAGGGCGATGGTAAATGTGTCAGGAGTTGGTTGGTTTACGCCATTTCTGACAAAGGTTACATATTTATATCCTGCTTTTATTGCCGGTTTTATCATACCCCATCCTCGTACTCCATCAACCATGCTTACATTGCCGGTAATCGTGCAGGTGCCATGTTCTTTATCACACATGTCGATCATTCCGGCTTTAGTGATAATTCTAAGAAAATTACCGCCATGCGATTGACACCACTGTATATAAGTTCCTCCATCCTTGAGAATAGGACTAGTTGTTGGACCAACTATAGCCTCATAGCCAAGTTTATTATCTTCAAACCATCCGATGGTGAGGTTGGTGTCAGATTGATTGATTGCTTTTCTAATGTTCACAGCACCAGCCTTAAGGCCCGCATGAGCTTGCTGGGTTAGGGATGCCACGAAAATCATTATTAAAAATCGTTTCATGCTTTTTTCCTTTTTTCTGTCCCCCGGTGTTTTTTATCATTAACTACAGACTAGCAGAATTGATGTAATAATTTCTAGTATTAAATTTTTGCACTTGAAGATGAATAATCAATTCAGCCGATTGCGAAATTGGGTATTTTTGGATAAAATTGGATATTATTGGATAAGTTTTTGGATATCGAGGACCTATAATGATTGATCCTTCAAAAGTAATTATTCCATCAGATTTAGTGAATTTAATCGCTGATCTGGATGAATTTAAAGGCGCTTGGCAATTATTCGGGGCTTTATCACCAGAGCGTTTGCAGATATTACGCAAGGTTGCAACTATTGAGAGTATCGGTTCCTCAACTCGTATAGAAGGGTCAAAACTGTCTGATCAGGAAGTTGAAAAGCTCCTCTCTCAACTCAATACGTATTCTTTCCGTTCACGTGATGAGCAAGAGGTTGGTGGATATGCCTTTGTATGCGAAGAGGTTTTTACCAGTTTTGAAGCCATTCCATTTAGTGAAAATACCATTAAACAATTGCATGGGTGGTTGTTAAAGTTTTCTGAAAAAGATGCGCGACATCGAGGCGATTATAAAAAATTTCCCAATCATAATCATGTTGAAGCGTTTGATGAAAGGGGAAAAAGCTTAGGCGTTATTTTTGAGACAACTTCGCCGTTTCAAACACCCATGAAAATGCAAGAGCTTGTTCATTGGGCACGTGAACAACTAGAAACAAGATTGCTTCATCCTTTGTTGGTTATTGGTATTTTCATTGTGGAATTTTTGGCAATACATCCTTTTCAGGATGGTAATGGGCGGCTTTCAAGAATTCTTACAACATTGTTATTATTAAAATCAGGGTATCTCTATGTGCCCTATAGTTCGCTTGAAAGTGTTATTGAAAATAATAAAGAAGGTTATTATTTGGCATTGCGTAGAACGCAACAATCGTTAAAGACTGCCTCACCAGATTTTCAACCTTGGTTACTCTTTTTTTTACGATCATTACAAAAACAGAAGAATCATTTAGAACAAAAAGTATCACGAGAAAGAGCATTCACATTAGAATTGCCACTCTTATCTACTCATATAATTGCATTATTGCGTGAGCATGGGCGTTTAACGATTAGTGATTTTGAAATTATGACAAAAGCAAATCGCAGTACGCTTAAAAAGCACCTATCGAATTTGGTGCGTGATGCACATATCATGCAACATGGCAAAGGAAGAGGGACGTGGTATTCCTTGCCATGAAAATTAATATTACTTTGCCGTTAATGCTGCAGCTAAAGAATCAAAAATGTGTTCTTGTTGTTCTAGCTCTTGGAATTTTTTACTGCTATGGAGCATGTTGGTTATATGCTCATGCGGACTGACTATTTTAATTGTTTGACCTCGTTGCTGAATAAGATCAACAATCTCTTCAAGTGCATCGACGCCATCTAAATCAATATAATAGACATCTTGCAGCACCAGAATAACTCCTGTGTAATCCTTAAAATCAGTTTGGAATCGCATAACATGCGCTTGGCTGTTTAGGTACACCAATTTTCCCTTAAAGCTATACGTGAGGATATTTTTTGTTACTTTTTGGTCACCAGATTCTTGCGATGTAACAACTTCGTGATAACTTTGGGCAAGTTGCTGGATAAGCACCAGTAATGCTAGTGCGATACCACCTAAAATGCCAACAATAGGGTCAATAAAAATGGTAATTGCTGCTACCAACATCGAGATAGCAAAACCTTTTTTGTCATGCTGATACAAGCGATCAAAATGCTCGCGTTCGATCATATTGAGTGCTGTATATACTAAAATTGCCGCAATAACGGCCATTGGAATGAAAGAAAAGAACGACAAAAATACAAAGGACCACAACACAATAAAAATGCTATTCAACATGGCAGATAACCTACTAGTCGCGCCTGTTTTCACATTAAGCGCCGTGCGCGCTAATGCTGCCGTTGCTGGAATTCCTCCTACAAGTCCTGATGCAATATTGGCTAACCCCAGTCCGAAAAGTTCTTTGCGCGGGTTATGTTTTGTTTTAGTCATAACATCGGCAATTTTTGCAGAAAGCATGGTCTCAATAATGGCGATAAATGCGATTACTGCAGCGGGCAGCACAATCTGAGGATCAAAAGTGAAGGAAGGAAATTGCAGTAAATATGGTTTAAGGTTACCAAATTGTTTGCCAAGCGTGATAAGATCAATCGGAAGAAGGTCATGTGTTGTAGCATAACCGATAGCAATACCAAGCGGGGATAACAGAATAGCGCCTGGTATCTTAGGCACAAATTGCCTTAACAAAAGAAGGCTGCATAAGAACATCATAAATACGATACATGTTGGCCATGAAATATGTCCAACATGTTGTAATGATTCATAGAGATTTTGCATGAACTTTTCATGTTTAGGCAGATTTTGCAATCCACATGCAAAATTAAGCTGGCTTAAACCGATGATGCAGGCAATACCGAGGGTAAATCCATGGATGACACTCGACGGTACGAAGATAAGGAAGCGCTCCAGCTTACAAAGATACGCAAGAATGACAAAAAGACCGGTCATTATTGCGAGTAAGGGAATCATGTCTGGGCCCTGCAGCAGTGCATACGATAAAATAAATCCTGACAATGCGCCGGTTGGCCCAATAATATTATAATTGCTACCACCACATAATGCGCCAATCAGCCCTGCCCAAATGGCGGTAATAATGCCTGCAATAGGACCCGCTCCGGATGCAATTGCGAGCGAAATTGATAAAGGAATGGAAACCAGGGACACGGTAAGTCCTGGTTTCCAATTTGCTTTAAATGCTGATGAAGTAAAAAAAGAAAATGTCATGTATTTATTTGTTGATGCTAAGTCTTTGTGTTAATAAATTTTCTTGGTTCCTACTACTTTTGCTTTATCAATAATAAAATGCGAATCGGTGTGCCAGGTGAATTTCATCGTAAATTCATTGGTATCTGCTGGCAGTTCAAAATCAACCGCGGTTGCACCTTTGCGTCGGCCATTCAAGAATGCCCAGTCAAAGCGGACGCAAATTTTATTATCCTGACCAACCGGTATAGCGCACGATTTGGATTGTTCAACGACTTGATCATTTACTTTCACGACAAAGGTAGATGGACGGTAAGTCATAAAGCCATACTTGTAACCGAGCATATTTTTATCGATAACATTTTTGATGGTGACGTTGCGTGCAGCAGTAGTTTGTGCTGGAGCGCTTTTGGAGGCTTCAACCGTAGGTGTTTTCACTTGCGCAGTTGTTGCCGGTTGCGCTACCGATGCTTGAGTTTCTTTCATGCCGCGCGAGCGTTTGTTTTTCTTTGCAGAACTTTCTCTTTTGGGCGTACGAGTTTTTTGTTCTGCGCGCGCATACATGCTCGTCAAGCTAAGCATGAGAATGCTTAATAATACCTTTTGATTTTTCATACTTACTCCCTTTTTTTGTTAATCCTAATTATTGTCCTGAATATACACAGTTATACTACGCAATCCACCCAACCCATGCCAACGGATTGTATATGTTGGAGCAACCCGCTCCCATTTGCTGGCCTTATCGATTAATATTTCGGTAATAGAAAGTGTATTTTGTGTCGCATCATGAGGCTTAAAATGTATGTTGAGGTAGCAGCGTAACATACTTAAAAACGTTTCGCTAATTCGCGATAGTTCCTTGCCTGCAAGTTTTGCAGCAAATTGCGCAGGAACTTCAATTTCAAGCACATAGCCATTAGGATCATGAGGAATGGTGATAGTATGAAACAATGGCAGATAAGCGCCTTGCACATACACAGGCGCATCCATAAATCCTGCATATTGATCAGCCGCTTCAGCTAAATGTTGCAGATCATTGTGAATGGTAATTGGAAAGGTATTGTTTCCTAAAAATAATGAGATCATGACAAAAATTGATAAAACCATTTTTTTTTGCATAATAGACTCCTCGTAAAATGGTATTAGAACCATGGTGCAATTATTACGTACTAGGTTGTTTTAGGATGAATCCTTGTTTTGAAGATTAATAATGATAATGCCGCTGGCGTCATGCCCTGAATGAGCGCGGCTTGCGCAATGGTTGCTGGTTTGTATTTGAGTAATTTTTCCTGTAGTTCTTTCGATAGTCCTGGCATGGTACGATAATCGAGAGTATCGGGGATACTAAGATCTTTGTAAATAGCTGCCTTTTGAGCTTCTTTCTCTTCGCGCTGAATGTAGGGCTCATAGCGAATTTCTGCATGGATGATTTGTATGCTGCGTTGCGTTAATTCTTGCTTTGCATGTTTTTTTAGATTTTCTGTGTCACATTCGAGTTCGCCAAAAAGTTTTAAAAGCTCACTGTTGTTATGCCCAGCTCTTAGGTCACTTAAGGTATTTTGAACCAGCGATTTTTCCTGACTAAAGTCGTGATAGAGCTGTTTGTCAATAAGTCCTAGTTGGTATGCGCGATCGGTAAGTCGTAAAAATGTGTTATCTTGTCGCAGCAATAAACGCCGTTCAGCACGGGAAGTGAACATGCGGTATGGCTCATCTACGCCCAAGCTGACCAAATCATCGATCATAATGCCGATATAACTTTCATTGCGATCAAGTATAAAAGGCGATTGTTGATGTGCTTTTAGATGCGCATTAATACCGGCAACAATACCTTGCCCTGCAGCTTCTTCATAGCCTGTGGTGCCATTAATCTGGCCTGCCAAAAATAATCCAGGGATTTTTTTAACTTCTAAGGTGTGGTTGAGTTGTTCAGGGGATACATAATCATATTCTACCGCGTAGCCTGGACGAACAATGATAGCTTCCTCAAATCCCTTAATCGACTGAATGTATTGTTTCTGTACTTCATAAGGCAATGAGGTTGAAAGACCATTCGGATAAATTTCCTCCGTGTTTGCGCCTTCAGGCTCTACAAATACATGATGGGAAGTTTTGTCAGCAAAACGTGAAATTTTATCTTCGATTGACGGACAGTAACGCGGCCCAATGCCCTTGATATTGCCAGAATACATGGCAGAAAGGTGTAAATTCTTTCGGATAATTTCGTGCGTGGTTGCATTAGTGTACGTGATGTAGCAGTCGCGGGTATTGGTAACTTTATGGGGATAGAATTCGAACAGATAATCAAGATTGTCAGCCTCTTGTTTTTCCATCTTAGAAAAATCGAGACTTGAACGCAGAAGTCGTGGTGGTGTGCCCGTTTTAAGTCGACCAAGTTTTAAGCCTAAATTGGCGAGGGAAGCCGAAAGACCAAGCGCGGCATCTTCTCCTTGACGACCGCCAACTTTTTTGACATCGCCAATATGCAAGAGACCATTTAAAAAGGTGCCTGTCGTAATAACGGTGCTTGGTGCGGTGTACACTGAGCCGTCATGAGTTTTTACGCCTTTGAGTGCTCGTGTAGTGGCATCAACGAGAATCTCATTAACGCTGCCAGCAACCACGGTTAAATTTGCAAGATTCATCATGATTGAGCTGCTAAGTGCATTATATGCATATTTATCGATTTGCAGACGCAGCCCTTGCACCGCTGGACCCTTGCGCGTGTTCAGCATGCGTGCTTGCAGATAGGTCTTAGTGCACAATTTTGGCATGAGGCCACCAAGTGCACTGATCTCAAAAACAATATGCCCTTTACCAACACCGCCTACGGCAGGGTTGCAGGGCATAACGCCAATTTTTTCTGGACTCAATGTGATGAGCAATGTTTTTGATCCCATCTTTGCCGCTGCATGCGCAGCTTCGATGCCGGCATGTCCGCCGCCAACAACAATAACATCAAAGTCATATGCAAATCTGTTGCAATTCATTGTTTGCCTAAAAATTATTTTTTTTAACCGTTCGTCCTGAGTGCCGAGCCTTGCGAGGTGTATCGAAGGATGTTCCTATCTTCTTAGGAATTGTGGTTCGATACAATTTGCTCAAAACTTGCA
>JABDCY010000007.1:47965-48077 GCA_013287855.1 Candidatus Babelota bacterium
GAACGGACTTTATTATTTACCAATTTTTTAAAGGTGCAAAACTAAAGCCCCTAAAGTGCATAAAGCACTTTAGGGTATTCTACTTCAAGGTGATGTTGTTTTTCAAGGAGCA
>JABDCY010000008.1 GCA_013287855.1 Candidatus Babelota bacterium
AAAACTTCTTCATATTATCTCCCTTTTTTTTTAATCAAAAAATAGCTTGTTTTATACCACAAGTGTAGCAAAACTTAAATTAATAATTCAACAGTTTTTATCGTAGAAATAGCCATTTTTTGTCTCCATACCTGAAACCTCCTGTTGATTTCAATATTATTGCAAACGGAAATATATTCATGGTAGCATATTGCTAGATATAACTAAACTGCAATAAATTTAGAGGGGGATGTATGAAGAAACTTGTCTGTTTTACCGTTTCAATGTTACTCGCAATTGGTTCTTACGTATCGACATATGGCTGCGCAACCTGCCTTGCACGTTTGAAACAACATGATAAACCATTTTTTATGCGTGACGTGAGTGCGCAAATAAGCACCGTCAATAATGTCGCAAGTACTAAGCAGGTGCAGCGAGAAAGCCCACAAGAAAATCAGGAGCATAAAGTTCAAACAAAGAAATCAGTGCTCTAATTTTAGTCCGGGGGGAAATGCCATGAATAAATATCTTATACTTCTTTTAACTATTTATGCACCTGCGATGGCAGAAATAGGCTGCATGGACAATAGCTATCATCTAAGCCGTGAAGCCGATTTTAAAAATTATAACTATGTGCAGTGCAATTGCCCGTGCAAGCAATATAGACAATATTGGTATCGAGGTTATCACTGTATGCAATGCAAACATGCGCATGATCCAGCCCTTGCACAAGCGGTACGCAATCGCTACTCGGCAAATGCGCTTAATGCGATAGATTCTCCACAGATGCCATTACTTGGATTGATGAACATGAAGCCTAAGAATGTGAAGAAATGTCAAACCCATTAATAAATGACACTATCGAATCTGGATTTAAAGAAATGGAATCGATGCCTTGTGCAATCAGTGAGCGTGCAATTTCAGGATAGTCTGACGGCGCTTGCCCGCAAATGCCAATGTACCGGTTATTGCGTTGAGCACCTGCAATCGCAGAGCTCATCATTTGCTGCACAGCTTCATCACGCTCATCAAACATTGATGTAAGCAGACCAGAATCACGATCAACGCCTAAGACAAGTTGGGTCAAATCATTAGAACCAATCGAAAATCCATCAAAGACTGTGCCAAATTTATCGATTAAAATCACATTCGATGGTATTTCGCACATCATAATAATCTCAAGACCGTCGGTTCCCTGTTTGAGACCTTCATGGGCTAGAATGCCAACAACTTTTTGACCTTCTTGCGGTGTACGTACAAAGGGAATCAAAATTTTAATATTGGTAAGTCCCATTTCTTCACGCACTTTTTTGAGTGCTGCGCATTCAAGCACAAATGCTTCTTGATAATTTTCATTATAATAGCGCGATGCACCGCGTAGGCCGATCATCGGATTTTCTTCTTTAAGCTCGAAATAAGTACCAGCAATTAAATTTTGATATTCATTGCTCTTAAAATCAGAGGTACGCACAATCACGGGTTTTGGATAAAAGGCCGCTGCTATAGTACCAATACCCTGAGCTAAGGTGCTCACAAAAAATTCTGGCAAGGTTTTGTAGCCAAGTGCACATTGCTCAACAGTCTCGCGTATTTTTGCGTCCGTAATTTTTTCTGGATGCACACAGGCCATTGGATGCACCTTAATCGCACTATTTATAATAAATTCAATTCGCGCCAAACCAACACCATCATTGGGTAAAAAATGATGTTGCAAAAGCATTTTCTGGCTGCGCAATATTAAGCAAAAGTTTTGTTTTAATTTTTTTTATTTTTTCTGGATCCGCCACGATTTCTTTAACTTCGAACGGTATTAAGCCTTCATACACAAAGCCGCGAGAACCTTGGCTACAATCAATGGTGATAGGTTGACCATCTTGAATTTTGGTAGTTGCTACCATAGCGCCAACAATGGCGGGAATACCTAGTTCTCTACTTACAATTGCGGCATGGCATGTGCGACCGCCACTGTTAGTAATAATCCCTGCAGCTTTTTTGAGGGCCGGTACCCAATCTGGATCGGTCATTTCGGTAACAATTATATCCCCTTTTTGCACCTGAGAACTTTCAGCTGCGGAACTTATGACACGAGCTATGCCAGATGCAATTGCTTGGCCAACACTGTTACCTACAACAATAATCTTATCTTTCAGCGAAGATGGGGAAGCTTTAAAACTATAAGCACTCGTATGCCCTGATTTTTTTTGACTTTGCACCGTCTCTGGCCGGGCCTGAATGATATAGAGCTGCTGATCATCGCCATCTTTAGCCCACTCAATATCCATGGGACACCAACTACCTTTGAGGTTGGAATAATAATCTTCGATGGTCACGGCATCACGCGATAGCTCTAGAATTTCTTCTTCCGTCAGACAAAATTGGTGCTGCTCTGCCGGCGGAACTGGAACTTTTTTGGTGGGCTCACCAGAAGCTGAACTGTACACAAGTTTGAATTTTTTATCTCCAAGCTGTTTTTTAAGAATTGGCTTAAAGCCTTTTTCTAAGGTCGGTTTATGTACCCAAAATTCGTCTGGTGTAACTTCGCCCTTTACAACAAGTTCGCCAAGCCCGTAAGAAGCATTTATCATGATAACATCGGGAAATCCCGAGTCGGTATCCAGAGTAAATATTACGCCCGAAACGGCCTTATCGGAGCGAATCATTTTTTTTGCGCACCTGCAGAAAGTGCTATCTTAAAATGATCAAATCCTTTTTCTTGTCGATAGACAATGGCACGATCAGTAAATAATGAAGCTACTGTTTTTTTATATGCCTCCAGCACCGCAGGTGCACCTGAGATATTCAAATAAGATTCTTGTTGCCCCGCAAATGAGGCCGTTGGTAGATCCTCTGCTGTCGCCGATGAGCGCACAGCCACATCACAATTTTCTTGGTTATAATGTTTGCTCAAATCTTTATAGGCAGCAACAATCTCAGCTGCAAGATCGTCGGGAATTGAGCCCTGCAAAATTTTTGCCCGCACTGCAGAACCAACGTTAGCGATAGCTTTAATGTCAGTATAATCAAGCAAGGCACTCAGTAATTTTTTAAGTTCAGGTACTAGATTATTATGTTCCAAAAATCGCCAATACCCTTTTGCCGTAATGGCAAAACCGGTAGGAATTTTGATGCCGCGCTTGGATAAGTTGGAAATCATTTCACCAAGTGAGGCATTTTTACCTCCCACTTGGCCAATGTCTGCCATTCTTATTTCTTCAAACTTTTTTATGTAGTCCATAATGTTCCACTTCAGCTAAAATAAGTGCATTAGATATAACAATTTCTCATAGGTTGTACAATGAACAACTATTTGTTATAGTTAATCAATATTATGCTGTATAGCTAGGTTTTTCCTAGTATTTTTAATTAATTCAAGGAGTAACCTTATGGGTATACTTAAAACAGCTGATGTTCATCACCATCATCGCGATGTTGTACATACTAGCAACCTCTCCTCTCTCTCTTTAGGCGCGTGCGCCTTATCCTCAACTATTATGCGACCAAGCGTCGCCATTATTTGTAAAGCCTAATCGGCTTCCCTCACACAAAATTTTAAAATTCTTTGTTAAGTTAGAAAGCAGATTTTTTTTCTGCATGCGAGAGTAGCACTTTTTAGTATTAAGGAATTTCAATGAATAATATTTCGCGTTGGCATATAATCTCAACTGGTCTTGCCATATTTTCGATGTTTTTTGGCGCTGGCGATCTTATTTATCCAATCATGGTTGGTGTTACTTCTGGTCAACACAATCTCATTGGCCTTGCAGGCTTCCTAATTACTACCGTGTTACTGCCCCTTGCTGGCCTCGTGGCCATGATTTTGTTTGATGGTGATTATAAAGCATTTTTTAACCGCCTTGGTAACATCCCTGGGCAATTATTAATCGCCACATGTATGATAATCATAGGACCACTTATAGCAATTCCTCGCATCACGACACTTTCACACACTATGATTGCGCCCTTCATACCTTGGGAAATATTGCGTACGATCACGCCTTTCTCCTCAGCACTTTTCGCATTTATTTTCTTGGGAATCACCTTTTTGGCCACCTATCGTGAAAATAAAATTGTTGATCTGCTTGGCACCATCGTAAGCCCATTACTGCTTATTTCTTTGGCAATTATTATTATAAAAGGATTTTTCTCACAAAGTGCACCAATAACAGCTGGTGATGATTTGTTGAATATTTTCCAAATTAATTTTATGCGGGGTTATGAAACGCTCGATTTGCTTGCCGCCATATTCTTTGCTTCGATTGTAATTAAAATTCTGCGACAAACTACGGAGTCGAATATCAAAACACTGGCGTGGTTTGGATTGCAAGCTGGTCTTTTGGGCGTATTCTTGCTTGCCCTTGTGTACATTGGCATGAGTTATTTGGGTGTTAATCATGGCGCTGAACTTGCCGGTAATGCAGGAGAAATATTCAGAGAAATCTCCTTCCGCGTTCTTGGTGGCCATGGAGCCTTAATTATTGCAACTGCAGTACTTATGGCATGTCTTTCCACCTCAATTGCACTTGGTGCAGTGGTAGCTGAATATTTTAAGGAAGTCATTTGCAAAAATCGTATTGGTTTTGTTACATCATTAGCACTGGTGATGCTTGCATCGATACCACTTTCAATCTATGGTCTTGGCGCAGTACTCTCACTTACTGGTGGCATTATTACCTATGTTGGCTATCCAGTAATGATTGCACTCACTTTTGCCAACATCGCTTACAAGTTATGTAACTTTAGGCCCGTGGTAGTTCCAGTACTTGCAACGTTCGTAATCGCTCTTGTTTCCTACTACCGATAATTGATCACTACGCAATCTCTGAAACTAAAAAAGCGCCAGGAAAATTTCCTGGCGCTTTTGTTATCACACAACAATTAGATTTATGCAGCAGCGCTCATGCTATTAATATATTCCTTCATCGCCTCGATAACTGGCAAGAAGTTGCCATCCTCTGTTTGCTGGAAAAGAAGTACGGACTTTGGGTACCAAACACACTTGTTAATGTTCACACCAATTTTGGCTTCTATGTTCTTCATAAAGTTAGACAATCTCCAGCGTTGATCAGGATGCTTTGCCAAAACACCAAAAACTCTATTGCTTGCTGCGGCATTGCCTTCAACGCCCGAAGCACACAAATGCAGCGAACCCGTATCTGGTGAAATAACAAATCCATTATTTAATACCACGGTGGCAAATATCAACCCAAAAGTATCTAAGTATGCAACATTATCAGAACTAAGATCTATATCACACATACGTACGCTATTATTGATAGCAACTCCATTTAATTGCGCGTTGAAAAAAACCACCTGCGGCATATCTTTGGTTAACTGTTCCCATTCTTCTTTTACGGGAAAGCGTTCAAGATGATGCGGCGCGCCTTGCATAAAAAAGACTATTGGTATCAATGTTCCACCGGTTCTTTTCTTAATTTCTTTATCCCACTTCAACACAATTTCTTCAGGGCATGTAAAGAATGGCGCAGCTCGATCAAAATTTGGCACACGATTTAGTAGCAGGTGAAATAAGTCTGCTAGCTGAATTTCTTCGTAATTGGCTGTATCAACCGCATCACTTAACATAAGACTAGTAGTTTTTGCAAAATAAGGTTTTAGCTTATCCGGCAAATCTATTAGGACACGCGCACCTAAATTTTGTAAATATTCAACATAGAGCATGTACTGGAAGCAGTCCCCGTTTCCAACCTGAAAAGCACCATTAGTAAACGCGGGAACCTCGGGAAATGATTTGCTGATTTTGATACGAATATTTCTGCCCGTAAGATCTTCTCCTTTTTGGATTGCTTGGTCCAAACTGTTACCTTGTAGCGGCAACAGCGTTATTAATATCGTGAGTACACATCCAGCCTGTATATTTCCATGACGCATCGTTGAAACTCCCAGAAGTAAAATAATTAATTATGGTTTTCAGTTATAAACAGGCTTATAAGCATATATCTGCGCAAAAAAAGCGCCAGGAAATTTCCTGGCGCTTACTATTTTTTATTTTCTTATTTTGCAGCGGCTTTTGTTATTGCATCTGGATTATTAATATGCTCCTTCATTGCCTTGATTACTAGCAAGAAATTATCCCCAGTTTGCTGGAACAGAAGTGTTGACTTTCGATACCAAACACACTTGTTAATCTTAACACCATCTTTTGTTGCAATGGTCTTCATGTAATTAAACAATCTCCAGCGTTGATCTGGATGCTTAGCCAATACACCAAGAACTCTATTTACCGCTGCATCCTTACCTTCAACACCCGCCGCTGCCAAATGCAATGTGCCAGTGTCAGGTGAAACTGCAAATCCGCTGTTAAGAACAATTGTCGCAACCACAATAGCCAAACTATCCATGAATGCTTTTTTATCAAAATCTGTCACCCATGCTGATGGCCGCACACTGTTGTTGATATCATCGCCTTTACATTGCGCATTGATGAAGAATGCCTTTGGCATATTTTTGGTAAATTCATTCCATTCAGCCGTTGTCGGGAATCTTTCAGGGTGATGTGGTGCTCCGAGCGTGAAAAATACTACGGGTTGGAAACCATTTGTTTTCTCTTTAATGATTTTGTCCCATTTCAAGACATCGGCATCGGGACAATTCAATAATGGTCCGGTTGTTCTTTCAAAATTTGGCACGCGACTATTCAATGTATCAAACAAATCACGTAATTGAATCTCTTCAAAATCTTTGGTATCAATACCGTCACTTAATTTCATCTGCGAAGCTTCTTTAAAAAGCGTTTTTAATGGCTTTGAGGCATCTACTACAACATTGGCACCCTGTTGCCTCAAATATTCTTCATAAACCACGGTATATTGAAATTGATCACCAAATCCAACTTGAGTTGCTCCATTGGTAACCACGGGAACTTCGGGAAAAGATTTTGTAATGCCAATACGAATATTTCGACCGGTAAGATCTGCTCCTTTTTGAATTTCTTCTTGTAAACTCTCTCCTCGTATCTGCACCACGCTTATTAATGCTACCAGCATAAATCCAGCATGTTTTTGATGATGCACCATACAAACTCCTTTGTGTAAATAATTGGTTAAATCCGTCTTCGCTACAAGCTTCGCCGTGACTTCATCACGCCTTAGCTCATAAAATGAGCGGCGGCGGATTACGTAGATTTGTCTTCTTTTTTTGCTTCTAATTCTGATGTGGTAACTTCATTAATATGATGAGCAAGATCAATGCAGCGCCTCATGTCGATTTGAATTGCGTTATTTTGTGCTTGTTCAAAACTAATTAGCTCATACAACGAAGCACACCCCAAAATTAGATTATGCATGTTCTCCGAATTGACCGCATTCTGCAACTTATTTAAGGTGCTTTTCAGGCCACTGTCTTTGAAATGTTTTGGCAAATGTGGATCATTTTGAATCAATTTATGAATTGCAAGAATTTCAACAGGGTTTGTGTTTAAATAATCAGAAACTTGTTGCCAGTAAAAGGCGACTTCGAGAAACTTGGCTTCATGAATTTGATCTACTTTTTTCCGCTCTTCAAGTTCGCCTTTCAGAATTTTGACTTCTTCCTCGAGCCTTTGAATTTTCAATGCACAAAACGATATGGCGGTATCGGATGCCAATAAAGTTGTGGTACCTGAAAGAGCTAGAAGAAATAATGGAAGGGATTTCATATACTTGTCTCCTTGCTGTGTTACATGGCTCATATTTTATTGCGCAGTATTCTATCAGCCCTCAGGGAGAAGTCAATATAAAAAGGGACACCACTGCGAAATTAGATTCATGTGGAGCCTATTTACTGATGCATTGCAACATAAATTTCTAATAGAAACCTCAAGCTGGGCAATTGACGAATATGACAAATGCTTATATTCTGAAGGCTGTTAGTATAATTTATATTTATCTAAGAAGGACCTCATATGATGTTACCTAAACTCGGTAAAAATTTACTGGTAGCAATTTTAATCGGTGGAAGCGCCCTGCAATCAGTTCCCTTAACGGCAGCAAATCAAACTGCTCAAACTCCCGTAGGTCTCATTACCGATACCCTCAAAAGATTACAAAAGAGTCCATTAAAAAAGAGTCTTGTTGGTGCGGCTCTTTTTGCTTTCATTGTCTTTCGCTGCAAAGAACCTTCAAATGCTGACGCTCGTACCTCTTGGCCTGAAATCAAAGAATTAGTAACTAATCCAACGAAACTTGCTCAAGGCTTAAAAACTGATCGTAAGGCAACTCTGGCTAAATTTTGGTATATGGTAAGCGACTTAATGATTGGTCGTCCTGGTGAATTTGCCTATTTCAAAGGCGATTTAAAAGATAAATCAGTATCCTTAAAAGGACCATTCAAGCCTCTAGGTTGGGGTGGCGCTATACATGCTCTTACAGTGCCATTAGAACCTGCAATCCACTATTCAGTCGCAGCCCTCTTGTTAGCAAGTGGCAAGCTTGAAGAATTCTTGAATGTGTGGGGTTGGGGACCTTTATTGGCAGTTAATGCTAAGGCAAACTAAAGCAGCTAAGCGTGTATATAAAATTATTTAGATAAAAGGATTTTCGCATGTTATTTTCATATAGACTCAAAAAAAGTTTCCTCAATCTGGCATTGACTGCCGTTATCTGCGGCACCATTACTCCAAGCTTGATGCATGCTCAGACACTGGGTCGGGAGAAAGATGGAATCACTGAAGAAACACTTACCAATCTTGGAGATTTATCTGCAGGCCAAAAGGCTTTCTTAGCAACTACATTAGCTACAATGTTTTATTTAATTATGAAACCAAGTAGCAATGAACCTCCTCGTATTTCTTGGACAGAAGTTAAGGATTTATTGGCAAACCCTAAACAATTAGCTGCTGATTTAAAATCTGACTTTAATGGCACCATGAAAAAATTCTGGTACGCTATTGATGATCTTGTTCTTGGTCGTATTTACAGCAGCTCGTCTGCAAAGACTGATGAAAACGGCAGAGTTTATGTAAAAACTATCACCGTTCACCCACAAGGAATCCTTGGTACTGTTATTTCACTTCGTAAGTATATAGGACGCGGTATCGGTGATGCGCTTGGTTTTGCCATGTTGCTTGACGGCGAGTTCAGAAATGGCTTGTTGAAATTGAAAACGCCAAATTTGGCTGCCTTCTTGCTTGCACTAGGCCTTCCAAGAATTATTAAGTAACTTAGCAATTATTTATTATTGCAAAAAAGGGTCGACTTTCTATGTCGACCCTTTTTTCTGCGTATAGGAAAATATGTATATGCACATTCCATTAATCTGTGTTATTTATGACGGCATCAACAATCCGGTATTTGTAAGTCAGGTACTTGCCCCTTTGCAAAAACGTGGCGCACAAGGCTTAGCTCAAGAAATTGTCATCATAAGCTTTGAAGCAAACCCACCATCACAAGAAGCTCTCAAAAAAATCATTCCTCAAGGTGCACCGCTACGTTTAATCGTTTTAAAAAAATATCCCTTCTTAGGTGGTTGGAGTTTGTATCCTGCGGTCAGACAATTACGCACATTTCTTCAGCAAATACCTGCATATCACTTATTAGCTCGGGGTCCACTCGCTGGATATTTGTGTTTACAGGCACTTTCGCAAACCGCTTGCCGCTCTTTCGACATGCAAGCTCGAGGATTATTGGCTGCCGAGTATGAATATACGCACAATCTTCATGGTTCGACTAAGCTCACCACGAACGGAAAAAGTCTCAAATACTGGTTAAAAAAAATAAGATTATGCCTCTATAACGCATTTGAGCGAACTATCTACCATGAATCAATTTTACAAAAATATTACCCTCAGACACACATCGAGGCGGTAAGCAAGGCGCTAAAGGAACATCTCATCACGCGTTATTATTTACAGGCCCAACGAATTACCGTAGCAGAATATGATATCCCCACAGCAATTACTCCGGCACAAAAAGCTTCCTGGCGCACAGAGATAAGGCGAGAGTTGCACATTCCATTGTCAGCTCATGTTTTCTGTTACAATGGCTCACTCAAACCCTGGCAATGCCCTAAAGAAACAGTCGCGCTTTTTCTAGAAGAATTACGCAGAAATCCTCATACCTATCTGTTAGTACTCACTCAGGACAAGCAGGAATTTGAAGAGCTCGCGAAAAAGAATGCACTCCCCGCTAATTGTTACACCATTCTTACGGTGCCTCATAAAGAAATTTATCGCTACTTGGCAGCCTGCGATGTTGGCCTCCTTTTGCGCGAACCACATCTCATGAATTGGATCTCCCGTCCTACTAAAGCGCTTGAATATAAGGCAGCAGGTATAGCGATTATGCATAATAATACAGTCGCCTGTTTGACAGAAAATCAATTTGAAATTTAACGAGCGCAAAATTGTACCCTTTTTGCTATTAATATCTCTGCATGATAGGCTTGTAGAGGAACTATTGGAGTAACCTTTTACTCGGGAGGACTTATGAATAAACGTTCCTTACTTACCACATCTCTTGTTACCGCTCTCATCATCAATTCAACTACTACCCGTCCAAAAGATTCAAGTGATGCTCTTGTGGCTGGTATAATTGGCGGCATTGCTGCTGGTGTAGCGAGTTATCTGATCTATGATTATTGCACCTGTGATTCGCGACTTGTTAATCAAGTAGAAAAGTTCTGTCACAAAGATCATGATGATAGTTCTGTAAATCACGCTCTTACGCTACTTTCTGATCAAAAGCAGATTTCATTGCTTATGAGCTCTCATCCAAGCGGAACAAAATATCGCAGCATGTTGCACGATGGCATTGAAGAATTGCGTGCACTAGAACAAGAAAGTATCCGCTATTTCAATAAGCTCAAAGATCGTCGGAGACATTATTCTTCGCACGATGCCTTTTACCAAGAATCTCAAAGATTACAGCAAGCATTGAAGTCTATTGAACTCAAATGTCTGGAATTGCGCTCATTGCTTACGGTTGGCGATTCACTTGCTGCAAGTTCTAATCTTATTGAACGAATTATCGCACACAGTCAAAATATTGCAGTGTTGCATCATCCGTCGCTTGCTCATTCGCATCATGCAGAACTTGAGCATAGTCTTTCCGGACAAGATAATCTTAAAGAGTATTGGTTGTTACTAAATCAGACAATCAACCAAATGTGCCATAATCTTGAACAACTTACCAAAGAGCGTCTTGAAATGAGCCGCTTGTTGTTAAGTGCATCCGCATTGAATACGCCTCAAGCGTTGCGTATTGCTGGTGAGCATCAGATTGCTCAATTACAACTCAGCGAGCAAGAATTGCTTAAGCTGATCCAAATTTTACAACACCTGCAAAGCGCAGTTGGCAATCATCCGCGCTATGGTCATGATAATCAATTGTACATGGTTGACCATACACGTAAGCTCATCGCTGAAAATGAGCAACTCAAAGGCAAGATTAGTAGTCTGCATCGCAGCATAGATAATCTTGAATATGAAAAGCGATCATTATATGCGCAAATTTCAGGCTTGAAGGATTCGATTCGATCCTTAGAGTGGCAGGTGGCTATGAATAATAGACCGGCACAACCACAAGTAATTATTGCGCAATCTAGATAATTATTAAGGAAGCAGAAGCGGCTCGGAGTTTTTCCGAGCCGCTTCTGCTATTTTTTCTTGGATTCTTTACACGCCTGCACAAATCCGTAAAACAGTGGACTTGGGTTGCCCAACCTACTCTTGAATTCCGGATGCGCCTGGGTCGCTACAAAAAATGGATGGTCTTGGAGTTCAATAAATTCCATTAATTTCGTCCCATCTGGTCGTTCATAATTGCCAGAAAATACCAGCCCTTTTTCTTCAAGCGTTGCTATGTAGGCCGGATTTACTTCATAACGATGACGATGTCGTTCTAATACAATTTTATCTGGTTTAGCAGAAATTATATCTCCGTTCGTGGTGAGCTTAGTCGAACCATATTCGCGCGCATAGCGCTCTACTTTTGGCGCATCTTCTGCCAAGCGACCGGTTTCTTGATACAATGCAAGAACTTTACTTCCAGATTTAAGCACCGCAGGATAAGCACCAAGTCGCATAGTCCCGCCATAGCGATGTTCTTCCATAACCTGTTTTTGTGCCGTCAAGATGTCAATAATCGGATATGGCGTATTTTTATCAACTTCCGTGGTATGCGCAGCGCGTAGTCCACACATCGAACGTGCATATTCCACACAAGCAAGTTGCATGCCATAGCAAAGCCCCAGATACGGGATGTTGTGCGTGCGCACGTAATTAATTGCCGCCATTTTGCCTTCTACACCGGTAGAACCAAATCCACCGGGCACGATAACGCCATCAAATTTTGAAAGTTCCGTTAATGCCTGTGGATCTTTTTCAAAACGCTGTGCATCAAGCCAGGTAATTTTGACACCAACATCGCGCGCAGCACCCGCATGCGTCAAGGCTTGGTCGATGCTGACATAACTATCAGGAACCATATAGGCACCGCTTGCAAGATATTTACCGACAATTGCAATAGAGATAGTGTTTGCAGGCTCAATAATTTTATGAACCAGATTTTTCCAGAGCTTCCAGTCAGGTTCTTGCTTTGGCTTTAAATCAAGGCAGTGGAGCAATTTTTGCCCGACACAATCTTGTTCTAAATTAAGCGGCACTGAATAAATAGAAGACACATCAGGCGCCGCTACGATATGTTCCACTTTTACAAAACTTGAAGCGGCAATTTTTTTCTTGCGAATCTCATCAACTGGTTGCTCTGCTCGACACACGACAAAATCAGGGAATATTCCTTCTTCACGCAGGAGCTTTATTGCCTGTTGCGTTGGTTTAGTTTTCATTTCGCCAACATTATGAGGAATAGGCAGATAGGTCACCAGCACATAAGCAACTGATTTGGCACCAAGTTCTTGTTCAAGCATTTTGGTGGCAAATAAGAATGGCACGTTTTCATAATCTCCAACCGTGCCACCAATTTCGATAAGAGCAATATCATAACCATCAGCTGCTGATTTTATGCGTCGCACAATTTCTTGAGGAATATGAGGAATAAACTGGACGGTCTCGCCTAAATAACCACCCTGCCGTTCACGGTCAATAACTGCTTTATAAATTTGCCCCGTGGTCATATTATTTTTTTTAGGCATATCTTGGTTCATAAACCGTTCATAATTGCCTAAATCTTGATCAATTTCACCACCATCATCAGTAACCCAGACTTCGCCATGTTCGGTCGGGCGCAATGTGCCTGCGTCGAAGTTAATATAGGGATCAATTTTTATAAGGGTTGTTTTGTAGCCATATTCTTTTAAAATTTTTCCGAGTGATGACGTGGTAATGCCCTTACCAACGCCAGAAATTACACCACCAACGACAACAATATATTTTGTCATGAAATAATCCTAAAAAATTCTCACAATCACGTCGCTCAAGAATAACAAAAAAGAAATAAAAAAGCATTGTGTTTTAAGAGCGTAACGTCTTATAATAATTTTATAACTGAATTTACAAAAATTGTTTTGTAACAATTTTCGTTAGGGGAGATGGGTATGAAAAAAATGCAGTTCATGGCACCCTTGCTCGCTGGCAGCGCCGTCATTAATGGTCAAAATTCTATCACGGTATCAAGCACTGCGTTTAAAAACAATGAACAACTTCCTCTGAGTGCCGTGCACTCGCATTGTGGCGGCCAAAATATAATGCCACCACTGGCTTGGTCGCGAGTTCCAAAAGGAACGCAAGGTATTGCGCTCATTATTGATGATCCGAACGGGCATGATGAAAAAGGCAACCCTTGGGTACACGGCATAGTCTTTAATATTGATCCAGCAACCAAAAATCTTGATGCAAAAAACGTTTCTCAATTTACTCAAGGGCAAAATAGCTGGGGACAATCAACGTACGGCGGTGCCTGCCCACCAGAACGCAGCGGCGTTCATCATTATAATTTTACCGTATACGCACTCGACGCCAAGCTTGATTTAAAAGAGGGAGCAACGGTGGAAAAGCTCAAAGAAGCAATGCAAGATCATGTGCTTGCTCTTGGTAAATTAGTTGGACTTTATGAACGGAAATAATGGTTCGATACATTTTGCTACGCAAAACACCCTTCGACAGGCTCAGGGGAGCCTCACCTCAATCCCGAGCATGGTGAGCTTAGTCGAACCACATGACCGGAAATTTATAATAGCAATGCCGCAATCATGGCCGTTAATAAATTTGCCATGGCAGCGCCAATAACCGTGATGAATCCAAATTGTGCGATCCAGCTGCGTTTTTCTGGTACCAGAGCGCCAATGCCACCAAGTTGAATACCTATGCAGGAAAAATTAGAAAATCCGCACAAGGCATAGGTTAAAATTGCCTCGCTGCGTGGTGATAAATGCATGCGCACCATGTCGCCGTACGCAATAAGTTCATTCACCGCAACTTTGGTGCCTAACAATTGACCAGCCTTAAAAACCTCAACACCATTAAATCCAAGCAAATAACCAAATGGTGCAAATACATAAGAAAAGAGTTTTTGAATACTTAATTCTGGCAATTGAAAATCAAAGCCCATATACCCAAAAAGATAATTCAGTTTAAATCCGCCAAATGCTAATACAAAATTCAACAGTGCCAATAGTGCAAGAAATGAGATAAGCATAGCACCAACATTCACCGCAAGTTGTAAACCATCTGAAGTTCCTGCAAAAATTGCGTCAAATATATTGTGTGATGTTTTTTCTATCTCTACTTTTGCCCCATCTGCCGTTTTTGCTCGTTCAGTTTCTGGATAGATAATTTTTGCAATCAAAATTGCTGCAGGAATCGACATGACACTCGAGGCTAACATATGCACCACCGGCACTCCCATGGCGCCAAAGACCACCAAAATCGACCCGCTTATGGTAGCCATACCGCTTACCATCACGACCAGAATTTCGGAACGTGTCATATCTTTGAGATAGTGCCTAATAAGTAATGGAGCTTCAGTTTGACCTAAAAAACTATTGGCTACTGCGCACAGCGTTTCAGCCCCTGAAGTTCCCAAAAATGGTCGCACGAGAAAATTAATAAGACCAACAGCACGTTGAATGACACCCCAATGGAACAATAGTGCGGTAAATGCGCCAAAAAAGATAATGACCGGCAATACTTTGAAGGCAAAGATAAATCCCCACATTGCATTTGGATTGGTCAAATCACCAAAAATAAAGGCAGCACCATCATCTGCTGCCATATAAAGTCGCCCAACACCAAAAGAAATTGCTTGCAGAACTCGTTGACCAACACCCGTTTTAAGGGCGAGAAAACCGATAAAAAATTGTAAGGCTAATGCGCTCATAACTAGACGGAGATTAATTGCTGAACGCTTCTTAGATAGGAGCGCTGCAATTGCTAGAATCACGAAAATGCCAATAATATTCATGTAACGATTATGTTCGAGAAAATAGGAAAGCATGTAAAAACTCCTTAGAAACTAGATACGCAAAACATGGGCACTAATGTAACAGAAAACGTGGAGAAAATCTCGAAAATATTGTACGAATTATGTATTCGTTTTTTGCTGCGTCGGAGGAAAAATAAGAAAATTAGCTATTCCGTTCGTGGTGAGCCTGTCGAACCATAACGAACGCGCGAAATGTGCAAGGTCAACCTAAATTGCTTTTCAAAATTACATCCCAACTGAATATGGGTTAATTCTTAAATTTATTAGAAGAAAAAGCATTTCTAAAATTTATTTTGTGTTCGTGATGGTTCGACAGGCTCACCACGAACGTGTTGTTATATTTTTTGTGAATTAGAAGCAACAACAAGATAAGAATATGAAAAAAATTGAGCACTACACAAACATTGTATAAGCCCAACTACAACTGAATTTTTATTCGCTCTAGAAATGATATCTTATGCCGATCATCGCGGTCTTTTTGTCGCAAGGCATCAATAATTTCACCAAGCTCGCCCTGCATAACCATATCGAGCTTTTTGAGAGTAACTTCAACCTGGTGATCGGTAACACGATTTTGTGGATAGTTGTACGTCCGCACTTTTTCAGCACGCTGCCCTGTACCTACCTGATCTTTGCGCAGCTTACTCATTTCCGCATGCGCCTTTTCCATTTGAGCAGCCAAAATTCGCGATTGCAACATCTTCATGGCCTTGGCTTTATTTTTATGTTGCGAGCGTTCGTCCTGACAAGAAACGACTACGCCAGTAGGAATATGGGTAATGCGCACAGCGGAATCGGTCATGTTAACGTGTTGGCCGCCAGCACCACCGGCGCGGAATGTATCAATACGCAAATCTGATGGGTTAATAGCCACATCAACTTCTTCAGCTTCAGGGAGCACGGCTACCGTTGCCGTTGAAGTATGTACGCGTCCTTGAGTTTCGGTCGCTGGAACTCGCTGCACGCGATGCACGCCCGATTCAAATTTTAGATGTCCGTAAGCATTTTCGCCATCGATGTGAAGGACAACTTCACGAAATCCGCCAAGATCGGTACCACTAGCGCTTTCAATGGTAGCTTTCCAGCCCTGCTTAAGGGCATAGTTGGTATACATTTTTGCCATGTCGGCCGCAAACAATGCCGCTTCTTGGCCACCAGTTCCGCCACGAATTTCGAGAAATACCGAGCGGTTATCATGAACATCTGGTGGAAACATAAGATCTTCAAGCTCATGCGCACGGGCACTGCGCCGATGCTCAAGGTCAGAGAGCTCTTCTTGATACAACAAAGCAAGCTCAGGGTCTGCATTGGTTGCGGCCTGAGCTTGCGTTTCTTCCATCGTTTTTTCGAGAGACGCTATTTCAGCATGCTTGGCAAGAATAGTAGAAAGTTGAGAAAGTTCTTTTTGCAATGATGCGCGTTTTGAACCTTCTAGACCAGAATCGGTCAATTTCTGAACGATCTCATCATGTCGCTGTTGAATTTCTTGCCATTGATTGGTCATAAAAGCTTATTTAGTACCTTTTTTATACTTCTTAGCAAATTTCTCAATACGACCTGCAGTATCCACAAACTTTTGTGCACCCGTATAAAATGGATGACAATGTGAACACAGAGTGGTTGAAAGTTCTTTTGAGGTAGAACGAGTGTTAATAGTATGGCCACATGTGCAGGTGACGGTAACATCATGTAATTCTGGGTGAATACCTTGTTTCACAGGAAAACTCCTTATAATGATCGCATTATATAATAATAGTCTCAGTATTGCTAAAAAACAGGCTATTGTAAAGAAGAGTCCCCCAAAAAGCCCTATTTTATTACTATTTTAACACTGTTAGTGCATATATTATTCTGATAATTTCCTGTTTAAATTATTGTTTTAAGGCCGCCATCTCTGCTAATCTTAAAGTTGAAGTTCACGTGTTTTTCAGAATATCTCGAGTTGAAAAAAGGACCTCATATGATTTCAAAAAAAATACACCTATTAAATTCCCTCTTGATCTGCAACCTGCTATTTTCATCCATAGCCCTCGCTAGCATAGATTTCGATTTGTATCTACATTTTGATAAGGAAAAATTTGCCGATCCCATGGCAAAAGTTTATAAACACTATTTTCCTGTAGAGGATAGAAAAATTGAAAGTTATGATCAAACTACAAATCTTTATTGGATAATCAATGGTGCTCCAAAAGGAGGTAATAAACCATTAGTAAAACCTGAGATTATCAAAATTTCTGACCTCAGAGCTCGCATTATGGATTATTTGGAAGAAGAATATCCATATCTCTATCCTAATAAACTAAAACTAATTGCAGAAAAAGAAACCCCGGCCGGAAGAATTCAACTAGCTGACGATTATGTAATCCAGCAAACAAAAACTATATTCGTTCCCGAAGGCTCTCCCATACCACCATTGGGTCAAGGTGCTACCATCACAAAGCGCCAACCTGTTACCGTTACCTGGGAAAACAACAAAACTGAAGAAGTATGGCCGCCGGGGGGAAAAGGATCCGATATTTATGAGCCCGCAGCTGACAATAAGAAAATTCACATAATCGTCACAACGACGTATTAAATTCAAGGTTTGTAGTGGTTTGAAAATCATATGAATTATATTATTATTGACTTTTAGTATTTTATTCCGATAATCTGAAAATAGAGATTATGAATAATTATATAATTTTAAAGGAGTAGTTGTATGAAGAAATATGGAATATTAGGCCTGCTCATCAGTCTTTTGACGGTGCAGCAATCATGGGCTTTTTTGACACAAAAAGTTACCGAGCAAAGTTCCGATGCAGAAGTTGAAGGCAAGTGGACAGAAGTAACTGACCAACAAGCAGACTTGCAGAATGGGGTCATAAAACTGATTAATAGCTCACTTAAAGCTACTAGCAATGCTACAGAAGCGACAACAGCCGAACTGAGCAAAAAGGTGGCAACGCTTGGCGACCTAATTGAAGCATTAGACAAGCTTTCTGCTCGAGCAGCTCCAGAGAATAAACAGCAAGCTTTAGAAAAAAGCACAGAGTTACTTGAACTTGAAAAAGAAATAGGTTTAAAACTGATTAAACAACTACAAGCGCATCTTGCTGAGCTGCTTACGCCATTTGGCAGTTCAAAATTTAGTATCATTATTACCGATGCAGATACACGCAAAAGCGTTGCTGCAGCACTAACAAACATGAATGTTGTCATAGATAAAATGCAAAAAGGTTTTAAAGCTATTGAATTACGGGGTTTTGAGACGACAGGGTCTACATGGGGTTCAATATTCTCGAGCATAGGTAAAGAAATATTAAAAACCGGTGCTGAAATTGCTGGCGATGCTATTAAGGATTGGAGAACTGCTCCAAAGAAAGACAAAATTGCAGCAATCAGAACAATTGAAACTGCCAATGCAGGTATAGTTAAGAAAATGAACGAAGGTGCCGATGCGGTTGCAAGCGCTGTAAGTAAATTAAAAACAATATCGGATGATACAGCTCAAAACTTAAGGAAATTCTTTGAAGATCTTCAATCCGGTCAAGAACTTACGTTTGATGTACTAGCAAAAGGTGCTGCTCTGATCAATGAAGCAATTCAAGAGCTAGCTAATAATATACTAACCGTTGATGATGGTGTTCTTGCATTTTTCGACAATCTTGGAAAATTACCCGAGGCAAAATCAGTTACTATCAAAGCCCAAGCTGAGGACAATTTAGCGAAGCAAAAACAACTCCTTACTGACTTAAAAACAAAAACTGATGAAGCAGCAACCGCAATTGGAAAAGCTAAAACTAAATTTGCTAAAGTAGAAGGTGGTGAACCTGAGCGACCAACGGGACCAGAAAAGCCAACAGTAAAACCAGGCACATTTTATATTGGATATACAGAGGGTCCAGATAAACCTGTCGCTGCTGCAAACCGTAAACCTGGACAATATTATCGTGATTATCCAAGTGGCACAGAATGGAAACAGTTTGGTGGATTAATAACTTATCCAGAAAAACCTACGGGTGAAAAACCCCAAGCTTATACATCAACAGGCATTCTGATCACAAATCCAGTAGCTGGACAAACATACTATGATTTCGGCGGCAAGCCATTTATCTATCCAAGATAAAGTAAATACAAATAAAAACACACAGGATTGCAGATTGCAATCCTGTGTGTTTTTATTTTGACCGCACTACAAAACTTCGATGAATGCCATAAACCTCTCATGATGGACTAAACAACATTCAATTGCTTTTCAGAAATTAATTTCTTTAAGCTAACAACTAGGATGTGCGTTAAAAAAGGATTAATCGTATGAAAAAATCGCTAATACTGTTGTGGTTCCAACTGCTATGTCTCGTGCAACAAATTTCGTCGATGTCAACTCCTAAACTGTCTATCGAAGAATCAGAGGAAGTGCTCAATCAAAAACTCCTTGAGAGCCAACAGGCAAAAGATGCACTATTTATGAAAGCAAAAAAAACGGTTGATGGTTTGATTACTGCAGCTCAAACAGGCGCACAAACATTGACCGATGCGATAACTACTGCGCAAACAACCATAAAAAATCAATTCGACGAAGTTGATACTACACGCCAAAACAATGTGGCACTTGAAAAATTAGTCGAAATTATCAATAAACTTAAAGAAATCGGCAGTACCTTTACCGGCCATGTGGCCCAACAAATTGAACAAATTTATAGACCAATCGCCTACTCCTCATTAATTCCTGATGCTGATATCAAAAAAAAGATGCAAACATTATTTGCTCCGATTGAGCAACTTATTGCGCGCTATAAAAAATCATTTCCCGTGACGCTTGAGCGATCAGTCGTTTCGCCCTCTTTGGCAGAGGTAGTACGAGAACCTGTGAAAGACGTAACACCAGCACGAGAAGTTGTACCGCTAACAAAAGCTGCGGATACTACAAAAGTGACGGCCACATTGCCAGCCCCAGAAACAAAAAAAGGAATTGCCGGCTTAGTTGATATTATTGCCAAAGAACCTGCAAAACCTTCGGAAGAACAACAAAAAATTCTTGAAAGAAAAAATGAAATGATTTTTGCCATAAAGAGCAATTATCAATCCATCGAAAAACAACATCAAGCATTTAATGAGGCTGCTGAAGAATTGATGAATGCGTTGACTAAGTTACAATACATCGAACCTGAAACTGCAAACTTAGAAAAAACATTCAAAATGTTTACTGACCCAGCATATAGTCCTAGCCCCTTTGATAAAAAATTTGAAATATTATTAAAAGGATATACGGTTCTCGTTGAAGCACTCAACACCCTGGGTAATGCTATCCAATCTACAGATCAAGGCTTTGTAAATTTTATATCAATATTGTCAGCAGGCAAACCAACTTCAAAAATAACAGAATTTGAAGCCACCGTGACCGATCTAGCGCAAGCTATCAAAAATCTTGGCATAACTCTCGAAACACATGCGCAAACCATCAAAGATGCAAAGAAAAAATCTTTAAAACAGCAACAACTGACAACGGCACCACAAAAACCTGAAGCACCTTTGCAACCGCCACAACAAAAATTATATGGCACCACAACGGGAGAATATGTTACGGCAGAGCAACGAAATACCGAACAAATGTATTATGATTATGATCTAAATAGTTGGGTGAAATATGACGCTAGCACACGTCAGTGGGCTAAGTATCCGTAATTCATTAAAATGCAACACTCAGCGTCACATACGGACCGGCCAACGCAAAATTGCTGATATTTCTTTGGAATGTCCGTGCAAAGATACCAACACTTGCATCGCCAACGGGAACCATGTCAACTTCACTGCCCACATCAATTGATTGTAGTGCACTCAGATATATTTGCGCTTGATAACCAACTTCAAGCGCGCATAAAAACCATCCACACCATGAGCTAAAATTATACGAAAGACCAAGCTTTTCTTCAAAAGCTGGCACGAGAGCAGATCTATTTTGTACCCCGGCATTCTGGCCGTTAGGGTTAGGCAGTCCAAGAGCTGTTAGCAATGGCGATGTAGAAACATAATGGGTATTATTCTTCATCCTTCCTGCAAGCAGTGCTGCTTGAGTTTTACCGGTGAGATATAGTTCGCAGAAAAGCTTGTATATGAATTCTACACCAACTTCAGGACCAGCGCCGATAAATTGAAGAGGCGTTGTGATAGTGCGTGTGATGGTTCCTGCAGGATTAGTAAAAAATGAAGCGCGATCTTCTTGAATACGGGCAACATCAACACCACACAACAGATTAACTGCTAAATAATCGCTCACACAAATCAATTGTCCAATGTCAACAGAAGCCTCGTCAAATCGAATACAGACATTGCCGGCGACTTGGCCATAGGGCGCTGCATCGGGACCAATTTCAAAAAATGGTCCAACCAAATTTTGAGTACCAACTTGTTGCACAGCAGAAATTGATGATTGGAAATGTTCCCAATGCACAACGACATTGGTGCCACAATCGCCAATCCATCCGCGACCGCCAATGTCAAAACCGAAACGATATTTTGGACACACATCAAAAACATTCCAATTTGGTGACTGAAGCGGCAATGGTATAGCTTCTACCGCATAATGCATATTGCTCGCCGTTGGCTGCACAACAAGGGCACTAAAATACAATTCCCATGTTTCACATGGGCTACATGCCCGTACAGCAGATGATTCACCATTTTCCGGCAAGCGCGCAGACCAAGCATGAATATTTGTGATCGTTAAAAGAAAGATAGGCACTGCAAATTTAAGGCTCTTCATTTCTATTTCTCCCAAAAAGTTTCAATTTCTATTCTTGCTTCTTCTAAAAATTCTTTCAAAAATTAATGAAGCGATCATAAAAAATAATGATCGCTTCTGTCAATAACGCACATGTTTTACGTTGTTGGTACTGAATTGCCATATTCACGGAGACATGTTGTAAAAAAAGCAATACGCCAAAAATGCACACGTGCCGGAATACACAAAATATCTATTAACTTTTTCTTGAACACTGCGATCATCAAACAAGTTTGTTAATGCTTGCGCATGCTTTTCGATTTCACTACTTCTTGGATGTTGCTTGTCCCAGGTGACTTTGATATTACTGTAAACGAGATCATACTCACGATCTCTCCATTGCATCACTTTTGCGCCCATTTCTTCCAAAAGTTTATAGAGCCGGTCAAATTCTGAATGTTGAGCAGTTAATTCTTTCTGCGCAGTATAGGTAAAATAGGATCCTAATAATGCAGCAGCTAATGCGGCACATCCCACACCTCCCATACACAAGGATGCGAATTTGTTGTGGTTCACTTGAGGAATGGAATTTTGAAAATTTCTCTGAGCAGTGATCTGATTACTTGCAAACAATAACAAGATATTACAAACGTACAAGGTGCGATATCGTGCTGAAATTGCCATAAGCTTATTCCTTTTATTATACATTAATTACGAACATACCGTGTTTCTATCATGCCCTGAGATAAATTTTTGCTATTTACTTCCCGCATGCCATGCAAGACATGTTTTGGCAATGCTATGCCTTCATGAAGCTCTTTTGGAATTATCGTAATGATGCATTCGTCAATGAGGTCATGGTCTTTAAATGATGCTACAAGTTCCGCTCCACCAAGCAACCAAACGCGCTTGATGGTGGCATCATTTTTAAGGATTTGTAAGAACTCTTTTATACTTGATACAAATGTTACATCGCTGCGCGTTGTTGTCATTGGCTCACGGGTAAATACATACATGTGTCTGCCGCCATACGGCAAATCCGCCACAATGCCGGCATCAATAAATGACAGTGTCTGCTTGAATGTTGTGCTGCCTTGTGCAATAACATCAATGCTGTTAAGGAAATCCTCAAACCCGCCATCACATTCTGTTTCTGGTCCTGGCAACCAGTCAACGCCACCGTGTTTGTCAGCAATAAAGCCATCTGTGCTCGTTGCTATATAAAGTATGATATACGCCATTGTTACTTTCATTTCGTTAAACTCATATACTATGCCTACTATAATAAATTATCCCCTGAATTTCTCCAGGGGACATTGTACTTTTCACACACACGAATAATGCAGCAACTTTTGTTTGTTATTGTTCTTTCCACATATCCTTCCATGCCTGTAAATGTCTGACAATGGGGCATGAAATACCGCCAATATAGATCAGCGCTACAATAATCAACGAGCTGACATAGAGATTTACATCATGCTTTATGCTATAAAGAAGCGTGTAGACAAGTGCATACCATGCACCAATTTCGACAAAACCAAGTATCCGATCTTTTATCTTCATACGCTCTCCTTAAAGATTAAAATAATAAGGTTTTCTAAGCGATCGTCATATTTTTTCTGGATTTTTGACCGTTTTGTCAGATTTGACATCACCTGTATTTACCGTTTCTTTTGGCTCAAGCAATAAAATATGGGCTTCTTCGCGAGCATACGGGCAATGTTGAACTCCCTTAGGCACGATAAAAAATTCTCCTTCTTTGATAGTGACTTCGCGATCGGGAAGCTTAATATTCAATTGCCCCTTGATAACCTGAAAATATTCGTCAGTATTTTCGTGATTATGCCAAACGAATTCACCTTTGGCCTTAAAAATTTTTACGTGATAATCATTGATTTCGCCCACAATGCGCGGTGCCCAATATTCATTAAATAGTGCAAATTTTGCTTTGATGTTAACAACGTTATTCATTTTTTAACCTTTCTCTATTTAGATATTTCCGATATTTTTACCCGCCCCCATGCAATTACATATTAGAAACTATTTATAGCAATGCCAAATCCTGCTGCTATTGCATAATTGAAATAATCATGTATATTTGTAGATAGAATACTAATTTCAATAGGAAAGGCTTTCTATGACAATTCATAAGTTATCAAAATTGTTTCTTATCATTTCTTTCTTAGGCTCGGGCACTTTTCGTTGTAACTCTCAACAGTTGCACCTCGTGCGTAATGATGACATGAGCCAGAAAAGAAACGCAATAATCTACGAAGAGCAAAATTCAGGTGAAGTCTATTTGCTTAATGAAGGAAGTAAATGGAAATCAAATAATAATGATGTTGGCATTACATCATCTTATAAAGGCGAAAATTATCTGTCCAACATTTTACATTATGCTGATCATCAAAAATATCCCAAACATTTAACGCTGCGAGCAACATCCGTGATAAATATTTATCACGACGAATTTGCAAATATCTCCAGCAACCCTAATTGGGTCATGTATGAACAACATCCAAAAATGAAAATCGACAATGCTGTTCTACTATTTGCTATCCGTCCTGAGCAACGATAAATATTCTTCAAAAAAATATAGACAATTTTCATCACCATAAAAGTCCGCTTTTTTTAGCGGACTTTTATCTTTTACATTTAGTCGATTTATTTTTATCGTTTCCAATGCTGGACTTCTACAATATTACCTTCAGGATCTTGGCAATACACAAACGTTAATTCACCGACGCCTTGAACTGTTGTTTTCACTATTTTGCCGAGCAATCTTCCATCATGCGCAAGAATTTGTTTTACCGTCATTTCTACATCTGGAACAGCAAACGCGATATGGCCAAATCCCTTGCGATTTGCAATTTGGGGTAAATTATCTTCCATATGAGCAAACGAATAAATCTCGAGCGTTGGACCCTTTTCTCCAAATCCTGGCAATCGTAAGTGCATGCCCTCAAGTTTTGCATCGAGTACACCCGTTCCATCGGATAACCATGTACCCGATTGTTGTCGCTGGGGGGGAACTTCCTGGCAGTTAAAGACATTTTTATAAAATGAAACGAGTAATTTCCAATCTTGAGCGATGATATTTGTGTGCGAGTAGATTATTTCCATGGACCTTCCTTCGTAAAAACATAAATTTTCCCTTAATATCCCCTAATTTGATCTAATTAATAATCTTCTTTAAATTCGTCACGTTAATTTTATGCCATCCTAACAATTTGTTAAATGGAAATTTGGGAATAGAACTCAAGCCTTAGTTGGTAATACCTCCGTATAGAAATTTACTTTAGGCATTAATAATTATTTGATATTCTTAACTGTATGAAAAGATCATCAAAACCATATATGGCTCATACAGATGGACCACTCTTAGATAAAGTTAAGGTTTCTTTTTCTCCTGAGACCAATATACATCAATATCCTTTTTCGTTAGAAATAATCAAAAATTTAAAGGAAATTGAATTTCCAACACAAGTAACCTTTTTTATTGGTGAAAATGGCACCGGCAAATCGACCATTCTTGAAACTATCGCCAACAAAGCTGGATTTGGCGCAGAAGGTGGCAGTAAAAATATTAATTTTAAAACATCAGAAGAAAAAACCTATTCAGGAACTCAGCAACTTGCCGATCATGTAACGCTTTCCTGGCGCATGAAACCACAGAATGGTTATTTCTTTCGAGCAGAAAGTTTTTTTAATGTTGCTAATTATATTGATTATCTAGAACGTGAATGTGGTGGAAATGCCTATGCCTCTTATGGCGGAAAATCGTTGCATGCACAATCGCACGGAGAAAGCTTTCTCTCATTCTTTCAACACCGTTTAGGTTCTCATGGATTTTTTATATTCGATGAACCAGAAGCAGCACTTTCGCCACAACGCCAATTGGCATTATTGGCTATTATGCATAATGCATGCAAGAACCCTTCTGTTCAATTTATCATCGCTACACACTCACCACTACTACTGGCTTACCCACATGCAACCATCTATTCATGCGATTCAAACTTGACCCGTATTTCGTATACCGATACAGAACATTATAAAATAACTAAACAATTTTTAGACAATCCTCATCGCTTTTTGCATCACCTATTTAAAGACTAGCTCCAGAAACTCTTCGCATTCTTACTTAGGACTTTTATCATATTTGGCTCTTTCATGAACATTGGTGTTGCACGTGCGCAACGACAATTTCTGCTAGGCGACGCTCCATATCACTTATAAGCTGCGTCGAATGATCGGAAACGCCAATATCCGTATTAATTTGGAAGGCTATGGCAACACGATACTTGGGAAAATAGCGCACGCAGGAACTGTAGCCCGGTATAACTCCGTAATGGCCATATGTCGAACCCATAGACCCTTTCTCGCAAATCGCTACACCGGCGCCGTAGTGGATGCCAGATCCTTCTTCGCCTACTGGCACTGATCGTAATAAATCATCCAAGTAATCCGCCTTCATTACATGACCTTCATAAAGAAGCTTGGCCCATATCGCAAGATCACGAGAATTACTGATTAAGCCTCCTCCTGTCCATTCCACGGCTGGATTCCAGGCCATCAGGCCTGAGGCAACGGTAGTCTTACTTGGCAAACCGAACAGGTTGTCTTTTGCGGTATAGCCCGCCGCCAACCCCGTTAGCGCTGGAGAATCTGATGCCTCAGTCAGAGCTAGATGCAATGGCTTCAGGTACCGCTGCTCTACTTCTTTGTAGTAACTATGTCCGGTGACGGCTTCAATAATAAGTCCTAGAAGAATATAGCCAGTATCCGTATACATCCAGCCCCTTCCGGCTTCGAACAGAGCTGGCTGGTCCTGGATAAATCCTACAAGCTCTTCGGGTGGAAAAGGGTTACCGGGCTTATGCCAATTCTGCGAATACGATTGCACAAATCTCTTCGTATGAACATGATCTGGCAGGCCTGAACTATGCGTGAGTAGGTGCCGGATACTAATCTTGGAATGGTTGGGCACATGCGAAAACCATGCACGCTCGCCCAGCCACTTCGAGACAGGATCATCCAGATTCAGCCGATCTTCTTTGGCGAGCGCAAGAACCGTTGCGGCAACAAAACTCTTGCCGATGCTAGCAGCCAGCATTCGCGACTGCGGCGTCATCGGTACTTCAGCTTCGACATCCGCAAGACCTGTTGCTACCACGCCAACAGTGCCGTCGGGCATGACATATGCGGCAGTGGCACCCGGAAATCCGTATTGGTTGCGAAGTATATCAAGCTCAGACTTGAATAACTGTTTCAGGGTTTTTTGAGAACCATGAATAATAACAACATAAGATATAATCCCCACCAATGCGATTGGAATGATAATTTTTAACTTATTCATAAGAATAATTTTCTTTTTTTTGCATAGCCTTAACATTCTCGCTAAAGAAGAATTTCTTATTTGTTGCAATGATGATCGCTGAAACCACGAGTAAGAGAACTGTTATGATACATTTGGTGAACTGCTCTGTTTGAATAAGGACGGAAAAAAGATTGAGCATGAAATGAAACAGAATGGCTGCGAGAATACTACGGTTATTTTTGTAATATATCCAATTCATTAAGACTGTTACTGGAAGCACACTAACAAAGAAATTGAAGACATACATAATACTGGCATTCCACAATTCATGCTGATAATAGCCATGAATGAAAAATAACGGCACATGCCACAGCGCCCAGAGACATGCAAACAATAAGGAAGTGCTAAATAAATTGAAGTTTGCCCTCAGACTATCCACCCCGTAACCCCGCCAACCTAGTTCTTCTAATATCGGTGCCAGAAAAAGAATCAGCACACTGAGCATGGCATGCCCATTCATAATCTTAAATTCCTTAGAAAGAGCGAATTGATCGGTCGACTTTCCGAATAATAATGAAATTGCAGTTGCCAAGAATACAGCGGCTGGCATAAGTAACAGTATCACAGGGAGCAGTTTCAATCTGATAGCAGATAAACGCAATCTATCCCAGAAATCATTTTTAAGCTCTTTGTTATGCGAATGATAAATCATGCTTAGCGCAGTGACGCACGGTGCGAGCAACCCGGCAAACATTAAGAGTAGTTGAAATCCTTCCATTCCTGTCTGATAGCTAAAATAGGCTGCGATGAACCCAGGAATCCAGGTTCCTAGAAACGTGATCAAAAAAAATCGAAATGGTTTATATGTATATGGCATTTGCATAATGTCCTTTATATTTTATTACCTGACTAGACTCGAAGTCCCATTGACTTTTTAACCTTTAAGAAGTCCGGAGCAGTTTTTATCCCGTTAATTAATTTTTTCTGCTTTCTTGTTTTCTTAACAACACTAAAATTCGACAGAACCTAGACAGGCTTCTCTAGATTTAGAGTATATGCAATACAACTGCCAAATGTCTTTTTCTCTCGAAACCCAACTGCTCCAGCAAGTTTGCGCACCGTACTGCGCCGCTGAAAATGAGGGTCGAAAATAATTTCGGTAACCGATAACATTCCGCCTGGTTTTAGTACATCAAAAATTTCTTTCAAAGCTGCCTCCTGATTTGGTATCTCACCCAACACCGTCACCAATAATGCTCGATCAAATTTATTATGCCGTAGTTTTTTTTCGCCAATGCCGGACTCAAGAAATGTGATATTTGTGAGATTTGCTGCTCGCGCTTTTTCATGAGTTTGTTGCAACATACCAGCTTGGATATCCAGCGCTACTACTTCACCAGTTTGGCCGACTGCGCAAGCAACGGGGATGGTAACCCGCCCAGGTCCACAGCCGACATCCACGACACTCATGCCTTGCGCAAGCTCTAGATGTTGGACGATAGTCGCTGCCCGATTAATTGTGGTGAATGGATTATCGAGTTCGACGAGCCAGCCTAACCAGGTTGGACATGGAAGAGAATAGCGGCGCGCGAAAAAACGCCACATTATGCATATCATTAGCAGAAGATTAGCCAACGCCCAAACAATGTATATGATATTTTTCATAGATAGTCCTGCAAAAAAAGCTTTTATTTCGAGACCAAAATTTGATGTACCATAAACTGAAAAGATCCGGGCAGCGCTTTTAACATTTGTTCAAGCAAGTTAGGAAAGGCACGGGCCCTGCGGTTTACATCTTCATAGGACCACGCGTAAATACCCGTATCGGTCAGAAACTGAATGCCAGCTATGATAAATTCGGCACATTCAAGTGGAGCAGTTGTTTGAAAAACTCCTTCTTCACATCCCTGTTGGATCAATTGTGCATATAAAGGAGCTTGTTTTACCATTGTGGCAGCAAGTAGACGTACGTGCATGCCGGCATTGCCTGGCCGATGAAGATTCGCCAAAATGTCTTCATTGTCTGTGGCTACACGACCTGCTTCAACTAACATCTGCATTTTTTCTAACGCCGTTCCTGTTGATTTCTGAACAATAGTTTGCATGCGTTCAATAGTGGTATCCACTATGTTTTCTATGACTGCCTCAAGAAGTGCATCTTTTGATTCGAAATAGTGATAAATGGTTCCTTTGGCAATTCCTAGGGTATCCATCACATCCTGCATGGTTGTTTTGTCATATTCCTTGGTCTGGAATAAGTAGCGGGCAGCTTCTACAATATCTGATTTCCGTTCTAATGGTTTTTTTACTGTTCTTTTCATAATTAATCCCCGTATTTTTATTTCGATTATAAAGACTATTATATCACGCGACCGACCGTCGGTCAATAGTGCGAGATATGAGGGGAACTTTAGGTATGAATAGCTGATTTGAAGAAAGCACTTGAAGTAGTACATGCCCGTGAGCTGCGGGGCTTGTTTGCCAAGAGCACCCAAAGAAGCTGGCTGCGATTTGTAGCTGATGCACAAAAAATAAAGCTGCCTACGATGCACAATCCTTTTGGAATCCTGCGTGAGCAGCTTATAAAATTTAAATCATTTCGGATGAGGTATGATACTAATAATTGAGACCTCATCTTTTCCCGGTCCCTAATGCCATATAATTCTAAATGCACTCGGCGTATTTTGCTGTGCATATGCTTCAATACACTTTTTCACCATTCGGACCTTTAAGGCTCTTAAATTCATGCGTGTTGAGCGATGGATGCCTTAGATTTGTTTTCATAAACTCTAATGCTTTTAGTACGGCCTTTAAAACCTTTATTTGCGAAGGATCGTTGTCGAGTATTTTCAAATCTTCAGCAGCCGACTCAGTTAAAATTAATTTTGGCATATTATTTGTTTTTAAGCGTTTTTTTAAATGTATCAAAATCAATAGTAGCTTTTTGGGTCAGGCTTTTTTTAATTTGTGCTAAAATTTCTTTGTTTTCAGGCAAAAATAGCCATGCTTCATTTTCTGGCACTTCAGAAACCGGCTCTAAGATAATTTTGTTTTTATCAAGACGTGCTTTATAAAGTTTGGATAGATCATTAGACACTTTGGTTAATGATATTCTGTTGCGTGAATCTACTTTAAGGTATACAGATTCTTCTTTTTTCATAGATCTTCCCTGTTATTTAAGTGATTTGATTTCATTCTTATTACTATAATAAGCACAAAATGGGCAAAATGGGTAATGGTTTAAAATGGGCAATTTTAATAGGTTCATTAAGGTAATTTCAGGACGTTTTTTGGTTCGGCCGTATAGACAAGCAACCTGCCGTGTATTGTCCGACTTCGCTAATCCTTCTTGGCCATAGATTGTGCTGATACTTCGCCAAGGCTATGCCGTGACTTCGAACTATTCAATGGCACAAGCTACAACAATTATTACCAAAAGCAAAAATCCATCAATCATTCACTTTACATAATTGAACGTGCGCGTTGCGCTTCTTCATATGCTTTCTTAGCCAACTTAATCGCTGTATCACCATTTTTATTGACATGATGACGATCAATTCCTGGAGTTTGCATAAGCATTTCTAAAATATTTTGGCTATTTCTGCAATTATTACGTTGTTTATTGTCACCATCAACATACGTATATCGTACGCATTTAAAAGCAACCATAAGAGCAGTATCTCCATTGTTATCAGCATAGTTAATGTTAATTCCTGGAGTTTTTAAAAGAATTTGCACAGCATCAAAGTCATGTTTTTGTATAGCTCGTATAAGAGCTGTATCACCTTTTTTGTTAGCGTGATTAACATTGGCTTTTGCTTCTAAAAGAGCTTGTATAATTTCTGCTCTATCCTTCTTCTGTGCTTCTGTATAAAGAGAACATTCTATAACTTCAATAAGTGCTGTATTTCCCCACGCGTCTGTATAATTAACATGAGCACCTGCTTTTATAAGCTCTTTTATTACATTTAAATAATCCTTAAGAGCTGTACGCTCAAGACGACCTGTTGCAAGATGTGCAGTAATACCCGGAAAGTTTTTTGCCGCAGAAATTAACGCTCTGTTAATAGCATCAACTTTAGGTTTTGCTTGTACAAGCTCTCTTACCACATTTTCATGGCCTTCTTCTGCAGCTAAAATAAGAGCTGTATTGATATCATCATTTTTAGCTTTTACCTTAAGCTCCTTTACAACATCTACATAACCATGTTTGGCAGCATACTCTAGAAGTGTACAAGTAATAACAGAATCATAGTCATCATAATTAGACTTAGTGTAAGTAATTTTTTGATTAATATTAGCCCCTGATCGTACAAGTTTTTGCACCTCGTCAGAAGAACCTTTTTTTACCGCTATAATAAGAGCTTCATTTAATTCATTTGCCGACATTTTTGAATAATCTGCTGCTGTGCTACTAACCTGAGCAAAACCAAGCATAACTAAAACTAATAATCCAACTTTCTTCATAATATTCCCGTCTAGTAAATATAATATATGACTCATATATAACTATAAACCAACATCCAAAAACATGCAAAAGCCTGTCTGGTTCATAACATTTGAGACTGATGACCTCCTTGATCTCTTTTAAATTATATCCAAAAAAAATCCCCTGGTTCTCACCAGAGGATAATTATCATTAAACCTTTAAAATTGACGTTTACATCCAACTACGAATATTTTGCAAGATAGTCTCTTCATTTAAACATCGAAAATTTACTATTGTCTTTGCAAAATAGGGTATTTCCCGCTCAATCAAAACACGTGCATTTTCATCTGCATTTAACCAATGCTGACGAGTCGACAAAAAAGATTGGACATCATTATAATACGAAGCATCAGAGACAGCGCGTGAGCTAGGGATATACACTGGAGAAATGAAAACTTTCATATAAAAACTCCTATCAAAATATGGCTACAGCCAGGCGTAGCTTGCCGAGTCTGCAAGACCCGGATAAGCGAAGACTGGCGGGCGATGAGAATTGCTTTCATGAATATGCTCCTGAAAAAGGGTGATTAATTCGGTAACTTTATATAGTATGGTAATATAGAATATATGCGATTGGTGCATGGAAAAATTTTTGATGAATTTATTTTCATTTTTGAACAATATTTTTTTGGGATATTTATGAATTATGAGATAGTTACAATGCCTGCAATGACGATTGTCGGTGCAGAATTGCATACAACATATATGAATAATGAATGTTACTCAGCTCTTCCAGCATTTTGGGAGAAACAGCGAAAAGAAAATAGTATTTCAAAAATTCCGAACAAAATGTATCAAGATGTTCTTTTGGGTATTTATACTGATTATACACCAGATTTTTCACTTACCAGTGGTTATTTTTCATTCATAATGGGAGTGCCTGTTACATCAGTAGAGGCTATTCCTAAGGGTATGGTGGTTAAGGAAATTATGGCATCAAAATATGCAGTGTTTACAGCAAAAGGGCCTTTTGCAACAGAAATAGGAAAAAAATGGGCGAATATTTGGCAGAATAAAGATTTTCAAAGAAGTTTTACTCATGATTTTGAATGGTATGATTCTCAGAGTACAGATGATGCAAATTCTATAGTGAAAATTTATATAGCACTAAAAACATAATTATATTCTACTGATGAAAAAAGTTACTATACGTCTTACGGCAAGCGAATTTAAAAAAATAAAAAATGCGGTATTTGAGAATGGAGACAACGAAAAATTAATTTCTTATTTGTTAAGAAGTGACAATATCTTAGAAAATCAAATTTGTAAAATTAAAGCTGCTAATACCTTGGGTAATTTGCAAGAAACTCTCGCTATTATTCCATTAATAAACGTGTTGTCTACGGGGAAAATATATTCACGTTTGGCAGCCTCAGAAGCCCTTGGTAAAATTGGTTGCGCTGCGGTAGATCCATTAATCCTATATCTCGGGAAAATCAAAGAAACTCAAGATATCAATCCTCCTGAGGAAGCTTTTTGGGATAAGAGTTATTATGTACATGATCCTGCTGCCAGAACACTGGTAAGAGTTGGCAAATGTGCCGTTCCAGCATTAGTAGAAATAATGAAATCTGGAAATGATTTTGAAGTACAACAAGCGGTTGATGCCCTGGGTAGAATTGGGGACAAGAGTATTGTTGAGATATTGATTTTTGAATTTTATAAGCGTGAAGATAATCTAACAAGGTGGAAAATAATAAGAGCAATTGGTGAATTGTGTGATCGAAAAGGGGCAGCACTTCTTCAGACTGTATTAAAGGCTCAAGAATATGTAGCATTTATTCGTTGGGAAGCTGCAAATGGTTTGGGTAAAATGGCTGAAACCAATGCTATAGATGATTTACTTAATGCTTTAAAAAATGAAAATAAAGAAATTTGTAGAGCGTCTGTTAGGGCATTAGGCAAAATAGGCGATGCTCGTGCCATTGAACCATTACAACAGTTGCTTGCTGGTTTGTCTCAAAACTTTTCACGCAAGAGCATTCAATATGAAGTTATTCACGCGTTAAAGAAATTAAACAATGTATGATTATGTCTGGGGGAATTATTTTTCGTGACATAGATATAACGAAAGGAACCCGTGATTCGCGTAGCGGCCTACCAAGCAATGCCTGCACCAACAATTGAACTGCGCTATGAGCAAATTCATACCATTTTGTCTAATGCAGATGCACTTAAGATTGATTTTCTTTGTCTGCCTGAAGGTTTTTTAACCGGCTACTATAATGAAGAAGCAGCAACACGAGAAAATTCTTTTCATACGCAAGATGCACTATTTCAACAGTTCCTTACAAGTATACGTCCCTATCGTGTTACCATTATTATTGGATTTAATGAACGTGAAGGCGATGATTTGTTTGACTCAGCTGCGATCATTGAAAGTGGTGTATTGCTTGGTGTCCAACGTAAACATTATCGTTATCACGATTTTTGTAATGCAGGAATGGTTTTTACTACTTTTATAAGCAAAGGCATGTGTTTTGGGGTTGTGGTCTGTTTAGATTCAAACTATTTTGAGCCATCTCGTCTTTGCGCTTTACAAGGGGCAACAGTCTTATTTGTTCCTGCATGCAATAAAGTTCCTCTACAGCATCCATTGGCCCAACGTCCATCTTACTACAGTCACTTTGTGGCTCGCGCGCACGAAAATAGCTGTTGGCTTGTGGCAGCCGATTGGATATGGCCTAATGATGGCATCCTTGTATGCCCGGGACATTCTGCTATTTATAATTCAGATGGCCAAGAAGTTATTCGAAGCAAACAAGGCATAGAAGATATGCTTATAGTAAAGATTCCTCGCGAACAGCTACTTTCAAAAAAGAAAAAACGTGTAAGCGGTAGCCATTACCTTTTAGGTAAAATTAACGAAATTATTTTTTAACTGATGATGCACGTTCTGAGGCAGGTATTGCTGATCGGAACCCCCCAAAAAATTGTGAAGTATATTATTTCAGTCCGCCGAATTTAGATTCTAATCGATGGATAGTAAATGCATTAAACGAGGGAGATTAACTATTATCCCTGGCCAATTGCTTGCTCAAAAAATTTGTTACTCATATAAAAGCCTATGATGGTTTTAGTTGCCCTGGTGCCGCCAAGCCTCTAATTGAATAGTATTCCCTTAGACACAAAAATGAAGTTATATAAACCGAAAAAACAGTAAAACATCTGTAAATTTTACCCAAAAAAAAATCCCCTGGCATGTCCTACGTAGCTTTATGCAGAGTAGGAATTTCTCCAGAGGATAATTTTTACTATTTTGTATTCCATCCCTTAAAAAGATGGCGTCAGCCAGGCGAAGCCCTTTATGGGCGAAGACTGGCGGCAAACATTGGGCACACTTCGAACTTTTAGATGGACTCATTTAAGAGAACAATTACAACTAATGAGAACAGTATATAATAGCAAGGCAATATAAGTGGATTTACACAGCACCCATTGAGGGATAGTTGGGTAAATATAAATCTACTGTACTTATCGACCAAAAGGTTCGACAGTAAATCCCACTTGTGGTTCACGTCCCGGCATCTGTGGCCCCTGTGGCTGAGTTAACTTTCCTTGCATAGTCTTTACCGTATCATTGGGATTGTAATGGATGTAATTTTCAAGAGATTCCCCCATAAAATAGGCAACATAATACATATTTGCTCTGCCTTTTTGCCTATGAGCTTCGCCCTCAATCAGACTTTTTGCAGTAGCAACCGAGAGGTCTGGATTGATAGCTACTTCAATGGTGAACTTTTCATCGGGAGCTGTTCCTAACCGTCCCTTGACTGGTACAATAGCCAACTTCTTTTGTTCTGCTCTTTGGGCTGCATTTTTATAGTTAGGTTGGGAGAAGGCAACTTCTGCAAATGCCACATCATCTATTGGTATAGTTATATTATTAGCCTTGAGCTTAGGCTCCCACTCGGTTCTGAGCGCTCTGAGATATGCGTTGTAAGTATCGGTTAATTTTTGAGTGACAATATTTTTAATGCGTTGATCCATAAAATCCTCAATATTTTTAACGCAAATTTTTTTACGATCCGGCAATTCGATCGCTGCTACTTGCTCAGCATTTATGGCAACCCTTAATTTCCCTCGCATTTGAAGTTGATAGCACACGTCATTACCTTGTGTAATTCCGGCAGCGCGACGCGCTTTTACATAAGCTGCATAACTTGTTTGATAATCAGCAGCAGACCTTTCGATTTCATCCGCAATAAGACGAACAATAATGTTTTGTATTTCAGATTTAAAGAGCTCATCAGCAGTAAAAAAATCAAGGAACACTTTTTGCTGAAATGGGGAATATTCAAAAACTGGCGTTGCGTTGAGCGAGACTGTTAACTTGTCTTGTGCATTGATTATACCAACACCAATAAACATCATGCCTAATAAATATAATATTTTTTCCTTCATAGTGACTCCCTATTCCCAGCAACTGCTATGCCTTGCATCTCTTCTAGCGAACATCAAAGCTAGACATAGTTGGATATTTTTTGTGTAATTCTTCACTCATGTACATATATTGCGCTTCTGATCCCTTTTGATCTATTTCTCCTGGGATTGTCATGTCATCATATTTCATGCCTTCAGGAGTATAGGTCTGAACCTTAATTGTTCGACCAGGAAATTTTTCCTGAAATTTATTTTTGTAGTCAGGCTGAGAGAAGACGAGATCTAAAAAAGTTTGATCAGCAAATAACTCATCAGATTTAGGAATATTCGTAATACCTCTGGATTTTAGTTTTGGTTCCCATTCTTTTCTGAGAAGTTGTATATCATTATGATAATTACTACCGAGGATTACTCCTGGAAGCCCTTTTTTAAAATCATCCACTGAAAATTTGGAAGGCCCATGCACTGAGCAAATTAGCATTTGCCGTTCTTTTGTTATCGTAGGCAATTGTTCCCCATTTACCATAACCTGCACCGGCTTAGCATTACGCTTACATCCCATGCTATCACCATAATCTGACTGTGAAAAAATTAAGTCGATAAAAGCATTCTTATTGGGAATTTGATTTATTTTTATGTTTCTGGATTTAAGCTTAGGGAGCCATTCACTAACCCTATCCTCATAGCCTTCATTGAAGGTAGACTCAATCCAATTTTCTATTTTATGCTTTAACTCTGCATAAAATTTTTTATCAAACTCACCATCAGAATCAATAGAGAAATGGCGGAAAACTTTCCTTTGCATTGGAGAAAGCTCAAAAACCTGTATGCCATCGGCAGAAACCGTGAAGCCCTTGTCATTTGTTTGTGCTTTGCTTATACCAATAATAATAAACATCATGCCTAATAAATATAATATTTTTTGCTTCATAGTTACTCCTAAATTACTAAAACGGTACTCAAAACCATTACCTATTTAGGATAGCTAAATTATACTCAGATTGGCAATGGTTTGTGCCAAAAAAGCCTATATTTAAGCCATTTTCTATGATTTTTCAGGGAGCCCCCATGTTAATGAGCTGGCCATTATTGTCTTAGTCGTTGTACTCTAAGATTTGCATGTTCAAGGTACTTATCGCATTCAGTTTTATGCGAGTCAGCCTAGTTATTCAAATGCTTTATATATATTTCTAAAATAGCTTTTAAATGATGGCGCTGATTTTGAATATGACCCGGCTGACAACTTCGACTCCCACCCTTACATCTGCCGATATCATTCAAATATTTTTGAAACAATGCATTATCTTCTACACTTAATTTATATGGGCCACTATAACTAAGAATTTCATTTATCCCCTCAATCCTAAATGGTGACTGAACACTGCCAATGCCAGGAGCATTATATTCTAAATCTACGAGCGCAGCATTATATGCCCGCTTAGCTTCAACTTTATCTCGATGTTCGCCATGACTGTTACAAAAAGTTATTGTGTTTTTGTCACCAGAAATTTGATTCACCGTACCCTGATTTGCATTAAAACTGTTTTTATTTGTATTAGCTTTAGCATATTTTAAGTTTATTCCAGACCCTGTTATAAAAGACAATATCCAATTAACAAAAGCTTTACCCATCAACCATATATTCATACAAACTCCTGGTAAAATTTTAGCCCAAAAAAAATCCCCTGGATTTCTCCAGAGGATCATTTTTTCTTGTTTTCCATCCTTTAAAAAGATGGCGAAGCCAGGCGTAACTTGCCGAGCCTGAAGGCCCGGATAAGCGAAGACTGGCGGAGCTGATGGGACTCGAACCCACGACCTTCCGCGTGACAGGCGGACGCTCTAACCAAACTGAGCTACAGCTCCTTAACCAATATTTCAAATTTGTCCGTATGGCTTGATTTCTGCTCACCACGAACGGACTTCTTAATTTTTGTTGGCCTGCCATACGAAGTTATCTACTTCATATTTATGGCGCTAGCCATTCCTCCTTCGCATGAAGCTTCGGAGGACGGGTCTACGCTTTCAATTTTCTATAAATATCAATCATTTGTGAATATGGCCTGCCATACGAAGCTCCGTAAGGAGCGAAGTATGGCTCCTCGGGCAGGACTCGAACCTGCGACCCAACGATTAACAGTCGTTTGCTCTACCAACTGAGCTACCGAGGAATGTCCAAAATTTTTATGTATTCTTAGTGAAAATCTTTGAATAAGATCTTTATGGCTGCTTGGTCAGCCCTACTACGCTCTTGCAGAGCTACGAAGGGCATACTTCGCTTTTTTACCATCCAGTGTAACTGTGATTTTGATCATTAATCCATTAAAGACGCTGGCCTGCCATACGAAGCTGCCTACTTCGCAATCTTGCTACGAAGGCCAGGTTAGCGAAGTATGGTGGGCGGTGCAGGATTCGAACCTACGACCCCCAGTTTGTAAGACTGATGCTCTACCAACTGAGCTAACCGCCCTTTCAAAGAATGACAAAATTGTAGTGGAAAAAATGGCTAATGTCAAAGCGGTTTTACTGAATTTCTTTAAAAAGAATGATTTTTTTTATAAGCTCAGGTAACACCGTTTCTGACTATTCCTGAAAGGCCGATTTAATGAAATTTTATGATTACCTGAAAACTATATTTCTTATTCTCATTATGCTCCAGCTCGCACCCTTCTTTATTGAAGGCATCAAAAAACAGTATGGACAATATCTTGAGCCTAAAACCAAGGTTGGTGTCATTGAGATCAGCGGTATCATTTATAGCTCAGACGGCTATCACAAAATATTGCAAAACTATTTTAAGGATAAAGAGATCAAAGCGATTTTAGTTAAAATAGAATGCCCTGGTGGAGCAGCGGGTTCTGCTCAAGCGATTTTCAATGAAATTCAACAACTCAAAAAAGAATATCCAAAACCCATAATCTCACTTGTTGAAAATGTTTGCGCGTCGGGTGGTTATTACGTTGCCTGTGCCACCGATCAGATTATCACTCCAGGAACGGCGATAATTGGCAGCATTGGCACTTCATTCCCCTACCTCTTTAAACTCAAAGAACTCTGTGATTACTTAAAAATTCATGTTGAATCAGCCAAAGCAGGATCTTACAAAGATATGACCAATCCATTTGTTGATGCAACCCCACAAGACCGAGTACTCTTGCAAGCCCTGCTCGATGATTCATATCAACAATTTACCCAGGATGTTGCAGCCGCACGCAAACTATCGATTGCTACGCTAGGCACCTGGGCAGATGGCAAAATTTTTACCGGACGGCAAGCTCTTGAACTTGGTCTCATTGATATCGTAGGCTCAGCACACACAGCTATCGCACTAATCAAAGAAAAGGCATTTATTGAAGGCGAGATAGAATGGATTCATAAAAAAGCGCCTTCAGGCATCGCTCGTTTGTTTGGACAAGAAGACGAAGGAAGTAGTGAATCATTGGCTTCACGGATTTTCCAAGTATGTTCACAATTTTTGTGTATGAAATTGTATTTATAAAAAAAGGAGTACCAAAATGAGTAGAGGCTTGCGACTTTTTTTACTGTTTCTGTTTCCACCAGCATTACTTTTTTATTTTTTGTACCAAATTGACAAAAAGCTAAATCCGTAAAATTATCCAGCAGCTACAACTTCCTGTGCTTGCGTCGATGCAACCGGCACATCGCCTTTTTGAATCAACATGCAATGAGTTAATGATGTTGGATCAAGGTATGGATGCACAGACACATTTTGATATAAGCCATCGAGTGTAATTTCTTGAACTTCCCCTAACGCAAATCCTTGTGGGAAAATTAAACCTTCACCACTTGATGCCACAAGATCTCCAAGCTCAACTTTGCTTAAATGACTCACGCGTTGCAGCTGCGTGGATTCGCCGTTGTTGCCCACATGAATACCAGAGGCACCGGTTTTAGTGCAGTATGCTGCAACCTTGCAGGATTTATCGGTGATGAGCACAACCTTGCTGTACCACGGAAACACTTCACTCACTCTGCCGACAATGCAATTTTTATAAACAGCTATCATATCGACCTGGACACCTTGCGAAGCACCAGCATCGACCAAGAGCACATGTTCTCGCTCGGATCGAGTGCATGCAAGAATTTTTGTTATTTTTCCATGCGCAAGACCAAACTGTTTTCTAAATTCATCAAGCTCGTGCACTTGCTGTCCATAGAGCAGTGTTGCTTGCAATTCAACGACCTGCGCACGCAGACTAGCTTGTTCGAATTGAAGTCCTTGCAGTTCTTCGCGCAACGCAGCATTTGTTGTTCGTTCACGCAACATTTCAGCTAACGGTGCAATATAATTCTTCTGCAATTGCAAAAATGGATAGGTGACATAGGAGCACCAACGCTCGATTAAACCAAGCTGCAAACCACCTAAGCGATACCATATCACCATAAAGATCG
>JABDCY010000009.1 GCA_013287855.1 Candidatus Babelota bacterium
AGGGCAGCAGTTTTGAATTGAACTTTGTATCGATAATCATGTTTAAATAGTATCTCGGTTGGTAATTTCTTTTCTAGACGTTCTTGATAGTCTGACCCTTGTATGCCTGCGCGTATGTAATCAACTACGGTTGCATTTCTGCGTATCAATATGGTTCTTGTGTTTTGTAATGGGTTATTATGGACTATTTTAACAAAATTAAGCATTTCATTTGTAAATGATGCACCATAACCGTGTTCTCCTTTCATTTCAAATTCCATAAAACCATCATAAATTGTTATAGTTTGTTTGCTTGTTTTTTCATTTTGTTCTCTTGTTTTTTCATATTCCCTAATTTCTCCTTGCCAATATTTACGTGTATCCGTTGACTGTTTTAGTATAAACGGCTCAGATGTATCATCGTTTGGTAACGCGTACATTTGCAGCACCATAAAAACTGAATGAAGAGTGATAAGGTGTGAGAAATAATATTTATTCATATAAGCTCCTAGGCATTATTTCTTTTTCGAAGGAAGTTTGATAATTTTACCATCGACAACAAAAATATCATAACCCGCAGAATATATGAGCTTCTCTCGCATGCGCTCGCAGAAATTTGCTGGAGCCTGTTGCAAGAAAAAAATTATGAAAATTTTCTTGCTCGATTGCACCATAATCTGACGAGTTTGAGAGCATTGAATGTGTTTTATGCAGAGTATATTGATAAGGAACCTTTATGCCCGTCCTCAAAGTAACCAACCTCACCAAAATATTTACTTCAGGTCTTTGGCCATTCAAAACACTACAAACATTCACGGCGGTGAATGATGTTTCCTTTCAGCTACGCAAGGGTGAAATTCTTGGCTTTCTTGGGCCGAACGGTGCGGGCAAAACAACTACCATTCAAATGCTTCTGGGTACCTTAATGCCGAGCAGAGGAACAATCGCCTACTTTGGCACCGACTTTGCACAACATCGCATTGCAGCACTCAAAAAAATCGGTTATGCAAGTGGGTACGACAAACTTCCTGACCGATTAACGGTGCTTGAAAATCTTGATGTTGTAGGACGCGTTTATGGTCTTACAAAGTTACGCCGCATGCAGCAAATTGAGCATCTTTTGAAATTTTTTGGTATATGGTCGATGCGTGACCGTCAAACCGGCACCCTTTCAGCAGGACAAGCCACACGCGTTATGCTGGCTAAAGCATTTATCTGTGAGCCAGAAATCGTGTTGTTTGATGAACCAACAGCTTCACTTGACCCTGATGTTGCACATGAAGTGCGACAATTTATTCTGGCACAGCGCAAAGAACGAGGCATTTCTGTTTTGATCACGTCACATAACATGGATGAAGTAACTGAACTTTGTGATCGCGTAGTAGTTCTCAAAAAGGGCGTTATCATTGCTGACAATACACCTGAGTTACTAGCGCGATCAATTTCTAAGGTTCGTGTGCATCTGACCATCGCTGATGGGCTTGATCTCGCGCTTACATATCTAGGCAATAATCAGTTGACCTATACTGCTCAAGTTAACAATCTCACCATTGAACTTGATGAGCATGCCATCGCACAGTTTCTTGCACATTTGGGTGAGCGCAACATAATCTACTCACATATTTCAATCGATAAGCCGACGCTGCAAGATTATTTCTTAAGCATCGCTAAATAAAAAAGGAACTGCATGATTGCATTCGCTTCAATTTGGGCAATAGTTCTGCGCCATATTTATGTGTGGCGACGAGATCTTAATATGTTTCTGATGGGATTTTATTGGCCGCTGCTTGATGTTTTGATTTGGGGATTTTTGGGATCATGGATTGGACAATCCCTGGCACCACAGTTTCACAACTATGAAGCTGCTGCATTACTTGGCATTCTTTTGTGGCAAATAGTGGGCCGCGGAGGATGCAATGTTATGATGTTCTGCTTTACTGAAGAGCTTTGGTCCCGCAATGTGGTGAACCTATTTTCCTTGCCTCTGCGAACTACTGAATGGATGTGGGGCATAGTGTTATTCAATGCGATCATTATGAGTTTCACTTCACTATTTTGCATCTTGGTTATAACCATGCTGTATGATGTATCACTATGGTATCTTCTGACCACATTCCTGATCTTTGCACCACCACTCTTTATCGCTGGCATCTGGGTTGGTTTTACGTGCTTACAAATCGTAATCACTTTAGGAAGGCGTGGCGTAGAACTTGGATTTGTCGCTGGTTGGTTTTTGATGCCATTCAGTGGCGCATATTATCCCCTGCAAGTTTTGCCTGGCTGGGGCCAGATGATTGGCGCCTGGTTACCGATGAGTTATGTATTTCAGGGCATGAGAGAATATGTAATGCATCAGCAGGACCCAACATCTTATCTGCTTAAGGGATACGCGTTAGGCATAGTGTATGCGGTTTGTGCAATCATGGTATTTGTTTATTGCTTTAATCGCAGTAAGCAAAAGGGGCTTGCGCGGTTGGCGGATTAAACAATAATATTTTCTGTAGGTTCTAAATTTTCACAAATATCTAACACCCAAACTGGATGTATTTCTTCTTCAAAAATTTCTTCATACATTTTTATAAAATTACACAAATTTTGACGTGCTTCAGCCCGCTGTTTTACGGTTTGCATCTCATCTGTTCTTGGGTTATGATGAATGAATTTTCCTCTATATTTATCACAAAAACTGGAGTAATTCTTGGTAAATAAGATAAAAGAATGCCATAGATTATCAACATCCTTACTATACATTCCAAATCCATCACTATCATTGTTGGCGACTATAGCCAAAATTAAATAGCGTTTAAGTTCTTTCTCCAAAATTGCTATGTCTGCATCAGAATAACCAAAATCTTTTTGACATCGTTTAGTTATATCGCTCATTGCGTAATGCATGACTTGTTCAATCACTTGATCTTTATTTAATCTTGACCCGCCAAAATAGTTATATGCATAAAACACAGGCACTAAAGTGATGAGTAAGAATATGATTGATGTTTTTGTTATTTTCATGAGTACCGCTATTTAGCACGGGTAAAAAATATCAGGCTCCCGTTTTATAGAAGCCTGATATACTTTTTATGTTACAAGATGTTGTTTTCTTTTTTTAGAACTACCCATTCTTGCATTGATCACACGTTCTAACCACCTCACCTTTTCCTGACTGAATATCCGCCTTTATGCTTGATATTTTTTTGCCAACTTTGGCCAATCTCTCGGTAAGTGAACATTGGGTACCGGTAACGACTGCGAATGCGCATACAATAATTAGAATATTGCGTTTCATAGACTAATCCTTTCAATAAGCGAAAAAACATTGAAAATTTCAACAATTTTAACAAGAATTTGATGGCCATGCAATAAATGGCATATCTTTTATGTTCATTGTCTTGTTTTGTACTGGCTCGATATGGCTAAAATATATGACATAAAAAATGGTTTAGCCAATGCACATAAAAATCGAGATTAATAATGAAACGTTTTCTTTTTTTTATCGTTTTGTTCATCAGTATATTAGTGGTTGGAACATGGTGGTATTTGTGTCCACTCCTGAAATCTTTTCCGAGACCTTCTGGTCCTTTTCCAGTTGGAGTTGCTGCATACCATCTCGTCGATAAAAATCGACTCGAGGATGCTACGCCTTCTGACAAGAGAGAATTGATGGTAAACATATTGTACCCGAGTGATCGCGATAATAAAAACATGACATTTCCATATCAACCTGCAAAAATGGCAGCCTTGGCGACATACCGAGCTCAAGGTTCGATAATTCCTGGTTTTGTATGGCGATGTCTGCTTGGCAATATTATGGATTTTGCGCAGCCAAATGCTCTCATATCTTCCAAAAAATCATCTTATCCGCTTATCGTTTTTTTACCGGGCATTGGTGGTGATAATCTTTACCAGGTGTATCTTGAAGATCTTGCAAGCCATGGATATATAGTTGTTGAGTTGGAGCCAGCTGGTGACGTGCCGATTGTTGTGTTTCCAGATGGGCGGGTTGTTGAGCTTCGTGCACAATTTCGTGCAGCAATGGAACAAAATAACCGAAACCAGATTTATGATTATAGAACTAAAGCGCACTATCGATGGTTACATGATATAGAATTTGTGGTAAAAAAACTTGAGCAAATTAATGACGAGGTTGCATCACCTTTTTATCAAAAATTGGATCTGCATAACGTTGGCTTTATGGGACATTCTCATGGTGGGTGGGTAATGGCCGATTTCTGTGCTACGCATGATATGTGCAAGGCGGGCATCAATCTGGATGGTTGGACCAAAACAGTTAACGTAACAACACCATTCACGAAAGATTTTTTATTTTTGCTGAACGAATCTGGGTTTGATGTTGCATTTGAAAAACAGGTTAATGTCATGGGCCCCAAAGCTCACATTGTGAAGGTGCCTGGCGCAGACCATACTGCTTTTTCCGATTATATTTTGCTTAAACAACCTTTTGCTTACTTATTTGGTGTTGCTACACAAGACGCGGATGAAGTAAGAATGAGGATTGCGCAGCACATTCGTGATTTTTTTGACGAACGACTACGGGGCATTGAAGTATAATTTTTATGATGATTAAAATCAGAGTATTGATGATGCATCATAATTTGCTTTTGAGCGAACTTTCTTTTGATTGTTTCCATGCCTCAAATTGTTTCAACGTGCCTTCAAGTTTTTGCACCATTACCTTATCTCTTTCCATAGCGTTTTCTCTTGAGCATTTACCTTGTTTCATCCTTACTGCCTCCCAAGCGATGGCACAAGCTTCCTTATCAACATTATCCCAATTCTCTTCATGATTGATATCGAATTTCGTCCAATAATCGATACTTTTGCCAGTTTTGCTCTGGGGTCCTTGTGTCGCTAGTGTATCTGCACGTAGCAATAATGACTTTTTAGGATTCAGTGAATAATCCGATTTAGACAATATGATTATTTTTGTGATCTCTCTGCGTAAATGCCATGAATTATCCTTAATTATCTGTACACTATCAATTACTCGTATTGATGGATCATCTGTTTTTTGGTAAACGATCACCTCATCAAGGGGAAGTTTTTGATCTTTAAGCGTTTTTAGTATGCCAAAAGGTTCTTCTTTATTTTTCTGTTCATTTGACATTGCGTTAAGGTGCGATGCAATAAAGACTAAATTAAACGTGATAAAAATGATGGGGGTGAAATAAAATTTGTTCATAGGATTTCCTGATTTATGCTACAAATAAGATAATCTTTTTAGTGCTCATTATGGCTAAATATATGGCATAAAAAATGGTTTAGCCAATGCTTTGTAAAAACGAAATTGCTGATGAAAATAATTTAATATGAAAAGTTCTAAAAATCGGGATTACTATGCAAATTACCTATGGTCCGCTCAGCCCAAGTGAATGGGAACGCTATAAAAATTTTCGTTTAAAGGCGCTCAAGGAAGAACCAGAAGCTTTTGGCGCTGCTTACGATGAGGAATTATTGTTTCCGAAAGAAACTTGGCAGCAGTGGATTACCAATATGATGTTTGCGTTAGAAGATGGCACAATTGTCGGCATGATAGGAGCCGTGCCGGATGCATCATTGCCAAAAGTACAACTTGTTTCATTCTATGTTCTGCCAACAAAACGGGGACAAGGTATTGGCGCTGCATTGATAAAAAATATGATTAATAAATTTGCTCGGGAAAAACAAATTGTTCTCAATGTTGTGCCGACAAATATTGATTTGATGCCTTATTATGAAAAACTCGGATTTAAAGTGATAGAACAGAACAATGAGGGTTATTTAATGCAGTATCAACAAGGCCATAAATAATGATGTTTTCATTTTCTCGCCAGCTCAGGTTTTTTGGTATAATCGGCAAATCCAATAATGTTTCCTGAAGCATCCGTTACTTCAAACGTTAATCCGGTTGCAGTTTCTAACATGGTGCCTGCAATGCCAAGCTTCACGCAAGCATGTTTAAAGTCCTTGGCACTTTTTACCTCCACCCATAAGCGAGATGGAGTTACCGTACTTCGCTCAGAAAGCATTAAACCTGGTACTTCTTGACCAATGGAAAATAGCGCAGCTTTGATGGGAGGTATAGAAAATTTATGTTTGAATCCCAATTTTTGATAGAATTCTTTCGCTTTCTCTAAATTGGTGACGGTAAAAAAAATATTATCGATACCTAAAATTTCCATATACTGCTCCTAGTCGGATACTCATAATTTTTTTGATGAGATGATTTGGCTACAGCTTAACATGTTTACTTCAGTCAGACACTGCCTTATTTTATGTTGGTACGCTTTCGACAGCGGCAATGATTTTTTCTTCATAATCTCTTTTTTTTCCGCCCTATGATAAGCTATGGTAAAATTATTCATAAAAAAATACGATTTTTTTTACCCTTTGAACTATGGATACAGTAATGCGTACGCCAAAAGCTATGAAATTGCATCCTAGCAGATTATTTTTGCTACTGTTTCTGATCTTGCATGTTGCTATGATGCCTGCAAATCCCGCAAATGAACCTAATAATCATCAAGAACTTCGCCTTGAACTGGTGTCGTGGGAGCAGTTACAACCCAAATTGCCAGAGGTCTCTGAACTCTTTTTGCACGTCTATAAAGAATATCCCTATTTTTTCCCAGGACCGGCATCAGAATTTCTTGAAATGTATGAGGCTCTTCCTGCAACAACTATTGCATGTATTGCTCTTGATGGAGAAGCTCTTATAGGTATCGCTGTTGGCCTGTGTGCGCAGGATGCATTTATATTTTATAAAAATTATTTATTGCATAATGAACTTTATCTAGAAACCAACAAAGATCTAACAAAAATGTTTTTCGTGGGCGATATGATTATCTTGTCTGCGTACCGCAATAAAGGGTTGGGCAAAAAAATATATCAGCTGCTTGAAGAGGAAATTAAAAAGCATTATAGCGGCATGTACTTGTGCACGATTCAGCCGAGCGTTGATGAACACTTAAAACCAGCGAATTATTTGGTGGCCGATATTTTCTGGGCTAAACAAGGATTTATCCGAGTTCCTGGAATGTATGTCAATCTTAGATGGCAGGATTTGAATGATACAAAAGTCTCTTCTCATCACATGCCATTTTGGATCAAGGAAGATCTTGTATAATGATGCTCGAAAGCAGGTTCTGGTTTTTGACCGTTAGTTCTTACAAGCGGCATCATGAAATAAAATATCAAGGCATTGAGCCCCAATGACAATAAAACTACTTGGAGTGTCTTGATGGTTTCCCAAATTTATGTAGCCATGCGCAAGATAGGGTTGGGCTATATTTTTTTTGAACGTAAATCGCAGAGCTTGAAACAGTGCATCATCGGTATTTCCCATCAATTGCAATGTTTCCATATGTTGCACAAAGAAACAATTGTTGAAATTTACCTGCTGCGCGATAATATACGTCCCTTTAGCATCAAAAAGTGAGTTTTCTATTTCTAGACAATTTTCAGCTTTTACAATGATTTCTTCGGTGCCTTGTAGATACTCGTTGCGAATATCACTGTCCGCAGCTGATTTGACGAGTGCCAATGACTTTGGAACTTTTGATTCTCCCTCAAGGACATCTAAACTCTCTTTGTTTTTCTCGAGGTAGTCACGCTTCTCAATAATTTCTTGAAGGTTACGCAGGCTTACTGAACCAATTTCTAGTGCCCCATTCTTAAAATCAAACGTGATGTTATCTGCATCTTGAGAACTTTCGTATGATACTAATTCGCCCGGCCGACAAATATCGGTGAGCTTTTGACCATTCACTGTTATGGGTGTTGTAAACATAAAAAGACTTTCAAATGTTTATTTAATATATTACATCTAATGGTGGCAGATTATTACAATTATACCAGACATCAAACGATTCTTGAATTTCCTCATTGACTTTGTTATCGGCGCCAGCTTGCGGTGGGCTCAGAAGCAGGCGGGTGTTTTTATGGGAATTAGAAGCTCAAATAGAATTGGATTCATATCTAGTACCTTAGTTGGTAGCAGTAGAAATAACAAAGAAATATATACCACAAAAGTATGTGCTCACCAATTTAAAATGTTATAATTTTTTGGTTGTGTGGAAAAAATTGCCGGAGTTCATGAAACAATTCTCGGGCGACGGATGGATTTCATTATATTCATCAAAAAAACAATGAAGGGGAAAGTGTGAAATATCGTGTTTTCTTACAGAACAAATTGTGGCGGGATAAGATGGTCGATGTACTTGAAAAGCAAGGATCCCGCATGAATTGGCGCCGACTTAATGATGAGGAGTTTGATGCCGAATTGCGCGTCAAGATGATAGAGGAAGTTCATGAAGTGAAAAGTGCCCGTTCAAAGGATGAGTTGTTAGGTGAACTTGCCGACATGTTTGAAGTAATTGAGACGCTGGCGAATCTCCACGGTTTTAATTTTGATGAGGTGCGGGCAGCCCAATTGAAAAAAGGTAAGGAGCGGGGCGGCTTTGGGCAACGTATGTTTGTAGAGACAGCAGAGCATCCAGTCGGAAGTTTTGGGGAAAGATATTGTTTGGCCGAACCAGAAAAATATCCGGAGATCACATAACGATGCGTATTGTGTTATATATGTGAAATTAATAAAAAAAGGAGAGTGGCATGGAAGTCAGGAGAATTTTTATCATCATGGTGTCTTTTTGTGAAATACCAGCATCTGCAGTATCCATAGTATTTCTAAAAGGAACCAGTTGTGCGGGTAAAACAAGTGTTGGGGCTTCTGTAGCAAATTTGTCGCCGGCAATTCACCACATATGTGAGGATGAGTTCATTTTGAGAACTTTCGTATGATACTAATTCGCCCGGCTTGCAAATGTCAGTGAGCTTTTGACCATTCACTGTTATGGGTGTTGTAAACATAAAAAGATTTTCAAATGATTATTTAATATACCTCTAATGATGACAGATTATTCCAGTTATAGCGAGGTTGCTCAAGGTGCCTCGGGTTTAATACGTTATTTTTCGATTCTTTTCAAATAATTGACATTCAGTACGAGCAATCGATAGTTTCAATAATAATATGAGTCTATTTTTAGGGGGATTGCTCATGATTGCTATTCTATTATCGCTCGTACTTTGGTGTCTTGGAGCGCAGGCAGAAACAATTGAAAATACTAAACGCGCAATTGTTGTTGGTGCTTCTGTCGGAATGGGAGCACAAATTTCAAAATTGCTTGCTGCAGATGGCTATATTGTTGGTATGGCGGCGCGACGAATCTCATTATTAGAAAAACTTCAAGAAGAAATTCCTACAGAAACCTACATTGTTCAAATGGATGCATCAAATCCTGATGATGCGGTAGAGAAACTCAATAACTTAGTCGAAGAAATGGGCGGCTTGGATCTTTTAGTTATCGCTATTACTGGATTTTTTGAATGTGATTTTGCAAGCAAGGATTGGAAAGATTCGCGTGCCGTGCTCAATGTTGATGTAACTGGATTTTTTGCCTTGGCGCGCACAGGGTTGCAAATTTTTGAGCAGCAAGGCTATGGACATTTGGTCGGTTTTTCATCCATCGATGGCCTGCATGGGGTTGCCTTTTGTCCGGCGTATTCAGCATCAAAAGCTTTTTGTTCACGCTATTTAGAAGCGGAGCGCAACAAATATATACAACGTAACATGCCTATTTTTATTACTGACATTGTGCCTGGTTGGATAGATAGCAAAAAGGACTTTGATTACAATGCAGTACCAAATGCCTATTGGGTTGAGACGCTAGAGGACGCAACACAAGAAATTTTTGAGGCCATAAAAAATAAAACTCAGGTTGCTTACATTTGTAAGCGTTGGCAAAAAGTTGCTGAATTGTTAAAGATCATTCCTAATGATTTGTACAATGCCTTAAGCGCGCGACCGGGCGGTAGCTTTTAATCTAACGTCAATTCGGGATAAGAACAGGAAAAACGATCCATTCCCGGTCATCCTGAGTGCCGAGCCTTGGGAGGTGTATCGAAGGATCAGTCCTAATCGGAGTTATGGTTCGATACAATTTGCTACGCTAAGCTACGCAAATCACCCTTCGACAGGTTCAGGGGAGCCTCACCTCTTTCCGTGCATGGTGAGCTTAGTCGAACCACATGACCGGATTAGAGGGAATTTGCTTAGCCCAAATCGGCGTTAATCTATATTGTTGAGGAGAGCCTATGAGACATAATCTAATTGTTGTGACGTTACTGATTCTTGGCGTATACGGATCAAGCAGTTGCATGCAACAGGAGAAGCATAAAGTTAAAGAATTGGCCATCGTGAATCCTTATTTTTCAGATCCAAACACCATCGCGAAATTAACGCAGGTGATGGATGGCATTGAACTAAGTAAAAAGGACTACCCAGATTATTCTGGAAGAAGAGGACATGTCTGGTCAGATGTTTCTGTAGAAACGGCAACATCAACAATACTTGAAGAATTTGACACAAAAAAAGTTACTGAGGTACAGGGCAAAGTTGAACAGCGCTACCCAGAATCTATTATGAACCACCCAACACTAAAAGATATTACTGAGCAAGAAATTTTGCCAAAAATGTTTAAAACGGTACAGCAATGGAAACCGTTACCCAAAAGATTATTTGCCCAGATATTTTTTCAACGTTGCAGCACAAGCGACCCGATGGCCTGGCACCAAGATCCAGGAGAAGATTATACGCATCAAGCACATTATTCCCTCGTGTTGATGCTTGGCAAGCAAGATGATCCTAAGCATGGCTGGGATGACGGAAAATTCTTTATTCGCTCGGGAAATCCCACCGATATATATGATGAGGAAGAAGTACAAACCATTATTCCAAAATTCAATCAAGGTCTTATTTTTAACAATCAGATTAATACCCATTCCACATCTCCCGTGAAGACACGAGAAGGATTGGAAACCAAACGCGATATTATTGTAATTCCATTGTTTTTTGAAAAGTTGCCGTTGGCAAAAGAAGAACAAAAATAATACGATTGTGACTGCAAACTAAAAAGGCGGCTAATAGGTCCGCCTTTTCTAGTGTGTCTAAATTCTTACTTGCGTGTAGTTTTTAACTTTGGCAGATTGGTTACCATCTACAACGTTCTAAACAAAGTTTGACCTTATGCCAAAAGATTTTGAATTAATTCCCCACACTGCTGATCTCAAAATTCGCGTGTATGGCAGCAATTTGGCAGAACTTTTCCGTCATGCGGTGATTGGCATGTTTCAAGCAATTGAACCACGTGCGCAGGGTTGCACGGTGCAGCAAGATCGACTTGTGTGCAGCTCATTACCCCAGTCGCATGAAATTACGGTTGAATCTCCTGATGCTGCATCCCTCTTAGTTGATTTTTTATCCCACGCATTATATTTGTCCGATGTTCATAATGAAGCATATCTGGATGCTACCATTCATGAAATTACGAACACTAACGTGCGAGCTACAGTGCGTGGTGTGGAAGTAACCGGCTTTAATGTGGAAATTAAAGCAGTGACCTATCATGACCTTGATATTCATAAACAGGGTGGGTTGTGGCAGACTGATATTGTATTTGATATTTGAGAAAGAAAAAGGTTGTGTATGTCCAAAGATAAAAAATTTGATGATGGCGAGCTGAAAGAGCTTGATAAAAATATGATACTTAGAGCCCTGGAATATCATTTTCCAGGTAGCAAAGTATATCTTTTTGGTTCACGTGCTCGTGGTACCAATCGTCCCGGTGCAGATATTGATTTAGCAATTGATATAGGATCAAAAGCTGATCCCCATGAATTGAATCGTGCGAGAGTAACCCTTGAACATTTGCCGATCCCATTTAACGTGGATATTGTAGACCTGCATGCGGTACCACAACTCCTTAAAGATACGATTTTGGAAGAAGGCATTGTATGGAAAAATTAATGCTTCAGATGATAACGACGAAATTAAACAAATAAGGTTTAGCATGGCAGAAAAGAAAAAGGTTACACGCCAAGATCTTATCAAAATTGATGAGAACTTGTTTGAAATTCCACAATCTTTTCGTGCTGACATGCGCGTTCCTGCACGCATTTATACGAGTGAGGACATGCTCACAGACATTGTCGAGGACCTTTCTCTTACGCAGCTTGTAAATGTTGCCACGTTGCCGGGCATTCAAAAAGCAGCTTATGCCATGCCTGACATTCATCAGGGCTATGGTTTTCCTATAGGTGGCGTTGCTGCAACTGCCATTAATCAAGGCGGCGTCATCTCGCCCGGTGGCATTGGTTATGACATCAATTGTGGCGTTCGCTTGCTCGCTGCCAACATGACTGCGGATGAATTTCATCCTTATATAGAAGATGTTGCAACCGCATTATTTCATGCCGTACCTTCGGGCGTTGGTCGCCATGGCAAAGTTAAGCTCACCATTCCTGAACTTGATAAAGTATTGCGCGATGGCGCACGCGAAATGGTAAAGTTGGGTTATGGCACGCAAGAAGATCTCGAGGTGTGCGAAGAAAATGGCTGCATGGCGGGAGCAGACCCTGATGCTATATCGCCAGAAGCAAAAAAACGTGGTCATGATCAGTTGGGTACACTAGGTTCTGGCAACCATTTTTTGGAGGTTCAGGTGGTTGATGAGATTTATGATAAAGAAACTGCGCACGTGTTAGGACTTTCTCTGGGCCAAGTTACCGTGATGATCCATTGTGGCTCGCGTGGACTTGGTCATCAAACCTGTACCGATTATGTACGCACCATGATGAAAAAACTTCCCGAGTGGGGCTATCAATTGCCCGACCGGGAATTAGTTTGTGCACCATTCACCTCAAAAGAAGGGCAAGAATATTTTGCAGCGATGTCAGCTGCCGCCAATTTTGCCTGGGCAAATCGTCATCTTATTGGTCATTGGGTCCGCGAAGCATGGCAGAGTGTTATGGGACCAAAAGAAACGCTGCGCACTGTCTATGATGTTTCGCACAACATTGGTAAAAGAGAGAGACAACGCATTGACGGCAAAGAGGTTGATGTGGTGATGCATCGCAAAGGTGCAACGCGCGCCTTTGGACCTGGTCGACCAGAAATTCCTGCACAATATCGCTCCATCGGACAACCGGTGTTAATTCCAGGCACCATGGGCACCGCATCTTATGTTTTGGTGGGCACTGAAGAAAGTATGGATCTTGCATTTGGATCATCCTGTCATGGTGCTGGCCGGCGCATGTCGCGGATAAAAGCGAAACACGCGGTGCGCGGGTCGCAATTGCGACGCGATATGGAGTCGCATGGCATTGTAGTGCGCTGCGATTCTGATGCAGGACTTGCCGAAGAAGCCCCTTTGGCATATAAAGATGTAGACAGTGTGGTAAATGTTGTTGATAGTGCTAAACTTGCCCGCAAAGTAGTGAAAGTAAAACCTTTGGCGGTAATTAAAGGTGGTTAAATCCGTTTTTTTAATTATAAAGGAGGAGTTCACAATGCAATTCAACAAAATCATTTTTGTAGCAATTGTCTTCGGCTCAACACTATATGCCATGGACAACAATGAAAAAAAGCCTGACCAACTTAAAATACAGCGTTCATTAAAAATCATTCTTGATCAAGGTGTTGAGGAGAAAGTTAAAGAGGCTTTACCAGGTACCCCGCTATTGGACGTCACTAAAGAACAATTAGTTGATGTATTAAAAAAGACCGATTCTATTCCGCAAGATATGGATCATACTGACGTACTATTTGTGCATAAAATTGATGGTAAAGAGCATAAAGCATTTGACCCGGAGCAAAAAGATTGGAACGTATAATATCACTATGATCCTGTGATTAAATAATCATGTCTGATCTTACAAAACGCTTATTCATAGCCATAAACGTGCCTCATGAGATTCAGCTAGAAGCCTCTGAGGCATGTTCTTATTTTACCCACAAGGGACTGTTTAAAGGCAGATGCATTCCAGCAGAGAACTTGCACCTCACGCTCAAATTTTTGGGTGATCTTGAACTCGATCAAATTCCCATGATCCATGAAATTCTTTCAAAAATCTCAATGCATTCTTTTACCATAACACTTGGCAATCTTGGAGCATTTACAACAAATCACATCATTAAAATTTTGTATTTCGATCTCATAAGCCATTGGCTGCCCGAACTTGCGCGTACCATTGATTATGCACTTGAGCCAATTGTGCCACGCGAAGAGCGTCCTTTTGTTTCCCATGTCACATTAGCGCGTATAAAAAGCGTTGCTGATAAGAATCACTTTTTCAAAGAAGTTGAGCGTTATCACATGCAGAAGCTACAGTTCAAAGTCACTGAATTTGTGTTGATGGAATCGGTGTTGACATCAGAAGGGCCACTATATAAGATTGTAGAACGATATCCATTACGAGCTTCATAACAATACTTTAAGCGACGAGCATTCGATGAAAAAATTCTTATGTATTTCACTCTTGAGTTTATCCGTCGGCATGCTTGCAAAAGATCACAAGGAAACGCCACTACAAAAAGCATGTGTAAAAGTTTGCGGTTGCATAAATCAGTATGTATTTACCGGTGACTTTGGTATGGACTATCCAACTTTTGAAAGATGTGTATCTCAATGTAGATCCAACACTCCCATAAGAATCGAAGATGTTTTAACAAGTGCGAAAGAAAAGCTTATGGCCAAAAAAGGGATAGAAGAAGACTTTGATAGCGATGAGTCTGACATTAGAGAATATAAAGAAGCTCAAGAAGCAGTGAAAGTTCTTGAAGATTTGTTAGAAGAAGAAGCGGCAAAAATAAATAAAGACTAATCATGAACATCAGACTTTATACCTCAATTAAAAATTCCTTAATTCATGTAACAATAATTGTTGCCTTATTCTGTATTTGGCATCTTATTGGTTTTTATGGTTTTGGACTCGAAGATTGTTGGACGCAACACAGTACCTATACTATAATAATGTTTATTTCAATATTTTTTATAGGCGATTTGATCGGCCGATATCGTTATCTAAAAGGTGGTTGGCGGTCGAAGTTAACGATGGATGACTTTTTAAAGAAATAACATGAACTTCAAGCTTTATAATTCACTAAAAAATGCAACAATTCGTTTAATGCTCATTCTTCCAAGTTTCTATGTTGGCCATCTCATTGGTTCTTATGGTTTTGGACTTGAAAGTTCTTGGACACAGATTGGCGCTTATAATTTGATTATGTACATTTCAATTTTTTTTATAACCGATGTCATAGTTCGCTATTTTTATCTGAATGGCGAATGGCGCTAACCTGTAAAAACAAATTCCGCCAAAAAATTTTACTACTTCCGGGCATGGGTGGTTCTTCAAGAGCTTTGTGCAGAATTCCAATCATGTTCTGTGCTTGCTCTATGGTTCGACTATGCTCACCACGAACGGAAGTAGGATGTTCTTGCAAAGCTTCTCTGCTTTTATTTCCCCAATACACCAACAAATCATCCATGAGCATCATAGTTTCTGCTTCATGAATTTTTTCTTGATCAAATATTTTTAAAAATGCTGCTGGTGACACAATGCCCAGTTCTTGAAAACAAGCAAGTAAAGAACTTGATGTCTCTGAGCTCGATGGTTGTGCAATCCCATGCACAATGCAGCGGGATCTGATAGTTGGCAGCAAACTGTGTAATCGATTAGTCAGAAACATAAAATGATAGCCCGTTGGCGGCTCTTCCACAATTTTGAGCAAACTATTTGAACATGCAGGCGTTAACAGTTCTGCCTGCTGAATAATAAAAAAATGATGCTCATTCTGATTAAGCGCATAGGAGATGGTGTTAAAAATGGGTTTTAGATCATCAAGTGAATACTGTCTTTCTGGCGTAAGCCAGGTTGTTGCATAAAACTGCTGATTGCGAATTTGATAACAGATAGTGCAAACACCGCAACCGGCATTAGCACAAAAAACGTGCCGCAAAAATTCATTTGCGGTATCAACAAGCTTGGTTGGCGATCCTATAAAGATGTGTGCTGGGTGGTAGTAGGTGCTGGACATGGTTCGATTATTTTAAAGGTATGCAGCATTTCTTGCATTTTGTTGTAAGCATCTTGGGCAACTTCTTCAGGGGCCTTTTGCCCATCCACCATAATAACATCGGTGCGGTTTTTGAAAATGGTTTCGAAGCCTTGAACAAGCCGTTCAATAAATTCTACTTTTTCTTTTTCAAATGAGGTGAGCGATTCTTTGCGTTTGGTGACCCGTTGCAGTGCGATTTCTATAGGAACTTGTACATAAATAGTTATATCCGGTTTTAGGTTATTCATGGCCCATGCGTTCACTGTTTGAATAAGATCTTTGGGAAGGCCGCGGCCATAACCTTGATAAACCAGAGAAGAATCAGCCATCCGGTCGGAGATAATTAATTTTTTTTGCTGCAGGGCAGGTATTACGAGTTCATCAAAATGTTGAGAGCGATCGGCAGCAAAGAGGAGAAATTCTGCTTTAGAACCTACATTGACCTCTTTTTCTTGCAGGATAGTGCGTAACTTTTTACCTAATCCCGAGGCGCCTGGTTCTCGCGTGAGCAGCGCATCAAAACCATGGCTTGAGGCGTGCATGTGCAAATTGCGGGCAAGCGTTGATTTGCCTGAGCCATCAATGCCTTCAAGGGCTAGTAAAATACCTTTAGTAAGTTTTGGCATACAAATTCCTTTGTAGTTGTAGACTCTAGTCTATACGATTATAGAAAATCGGCCTAACCTTTTTTATTTTACAGCTGATTTGTTATACACTTACTTAAAGCCCAAAAACCCCTAAGAAAATAGAACCATATGAAAAAAGTATACATTGAACCCGGGTGTATTACCTGTGGCGCCTGTGAGTTTGTGGCTCCTGAAGTTTTTCAAGTGACTGATGTCAGTCATGTAAATCCACAAGCCGAACTAAAAAAGAATGAAGAAGTTATCAAAGAAGCAGCGCGTATGTGTCCAGTTAATGTGATAAAATACGAAGAGTAATTGAATCTTAAGCCTTGTTTATTCAACGGGGCGAAAAAAGTAGAAAGTGCGAGTGTAGTATGAGGCGATCGGTTGTATTATTGTATGGTTCTCTAGCGACAATCAATGGTGCCATTGCTATGCGCTCTAAATCGTTTCCAGTTAAATGTAACTACGTTGTTGCATTTGACACGGGAGAAAAGATTGCACTCGAAGAAAGAAACAGGAACATTAATGATATTATCGATGTATCAAAAATGCATGACAAATTGCTGTCATTAGAGCGCAACAATGAGCAGAGAGCTGGTCTTATGGTATTATGCTACAGTAACTTGCATATTATTAAGCATCGCACGTTATTGAGTGATTTATATGTTTCGTATGAAAGAGCGTGTGTCCTCTATAATACCAAGAACAATATTCCTAATGATAAGCGCATTGCTGCGCATGTCGTCTTATTAAAAAAAGCATACGAAGAAAAGCAAGAGCAACTTGCACAGAGGTTTCTTGCCGAAAATGATCATGAGGATATGTGTCATGCTGCATGCATCTGCGATGATGCGATCTATCTGCGAATTGTAACAGACAAGATCAAGCTGCTTAAGTATCATGAAATTGAAGATATAAGAAAGATTGCAACCGCGAAAAACAATCAACAAATTTTAAAGCTACTTCCTACTGACGATACTGAATCTCAGTATGAACAGTACAACCGACCAATCAAACCCGAATTTGAATTTTTGCTAAAATATCAGTTTCCACCCAAAAAAGATGATGGCTGCATTACCCAGTAAAGGATACGAGCATGACTGATCAGCAAGAACGTGCACGTTATGATTTTTATAAGGAATTAATCACCGAACATGGTGAAATTTTCTATGCTGGCAAACTTTTGCAGCGAGCGGCCTCGCGTTTTGCGCATTCAATCGCCTTAATTTCTCAAGAAAAACAAATTACGTACAAGGAACTCTATTTCAGAGCTTGCCGCTTCAGTGAACGCGTCAAACAGCAGGGCATTAAGCCGCATGATCGCGTGCTGCTGTTGTTTGAAAATAGCATCGAATTTTATGTGGCCTATTTTGGCGTGTGGCAAACAGGAGCGGTGGTGGCGCCACTTAATATTTTTTTAAAAGAAAAAGAGCTTGAACATATTGTAGCGGATGCAAAGCCAGCAATGATTGCTGTAGTTTCTCATAAGGTTGAGCTTTTTGGCGCAACGCAAATACCTATGATGACCGAAGCAGATATGGATTTTGTAACGCCCGTTCCGGACCAGTTGCCAGAATTTTCTATTCCTGTTGCACAGCCGCATGAAATGACGGTATTGTTGTACACCTCTGGCACCACCGGTTTTCCTAAAGGCGTGATGCTGAGTTCTACCAACATCATGACCAATATTTTACAAGGGCTTTCGCGCTTGCCGCTTGATTTGGGGCAACGTGTTTTTGCCATTTTGCCCTTGTTCCACAGCTTTGCGCAGTTTGCATTTGTCTGGGGCAGTATTCTCACTGGTTGTTCGGTAATTTTGGTACCCAAAATTGATCGTCGATCCATCTTGGAAGGCTTGCGTCATAAGCCGACCATATTTTTGGGAGTTCCCGCGTTATATGGCTTACTATGCTTGCTCAAAACGGCAGATCTTTCCAGTGTTCTCTATTGCATTTGCGGTGGTGATACGTTGCCTGAAAAAATTCGCATGGCATTTGAATTGGTGTATCAACGCAAATTATGCAACGGCTATGGCCTCACCGAAACTTCTCCGGTAATTTCAGCACATCTTGAAGACAATTTGTGCCTAGCAAACAATGTTGGCAGGCCGCTGATCGGTATTTCTTGCAGTATTCGAGCCAGCAATGGCGATGAAGTACCTCAAGGTGAAATTGGGGTTCTCTGGGTAAAAGGCGACAATGTGATGCTGGGTTATTACAATGAACCCGAAAAAACGCGTGAAATCATACACGATGGATTTCTTAATACCGGCGATTTTGCGATGATCAATAAGCGCGGTGAAATTATTATTTGTGGGCGTGAAAAAGATGTCATTGCGCACAAAGGGATCAAAATTTATCCGCCAGAAATAGAAAATGTAATCATGCTGCATCCGGCGGTAATTCATGTGGGCGTCATTGGCAAACCGGATGAAGAAACGGGTGAGGTGCCGATCGCCTATGTGCAAGTACGCGGCAAAAGCACCAATTTAGAAAAAGAACTACGGGCTTTGTGCAATGAACATCTTGCCAGCTATAAGGTGCCGCGGGCATTTATCGTAGTTGATGCTATGCCGCTGACCGCAACGGGAAAAGTGGATAAAAAAGTTTTGCGGTTGCAGATAAAATAAAAATGAGCAGAGGTTATATCATCTCTGCTCATTTTTATTTTGTAAAATTACTATTCTATAATAAACGTCAGCAATCCGTCGTCATTCTTAACTACTGATGAAGCGTCATACAAGGGTTTCTCCATCTTTATTCCTTCTATTTCAAATTGTTGTATGCCACGGATTTTAGAAATGTCAGAACCAAAACCATAAGCACCTGCAATTTTCTTTTTAAGATCGCCTATCGTAACTCTTTTAGCAAAATCTACATCTAAATCCCATATCGATTTTTTGCCTTGTTTAATAACAGTAATATCGAAAGCGTTTAATTTTGCTCCAACAATTATTAGGAATAAACCAATTGCGGCACTGAGTAATCGTTTGGTAAACATAATATCTCCCTTGATTTACTTGAATACAAACCATCCTATTATTACAGTTATAAATATAGCAAACCGAGAGGTGATAAATCAATGGTTCACTGTATGTTTTTATTGAGCAAATCGGGTTCCTCGGAAGGTGTTTATAGAGTTATGAGTATTTATTGTTCTGGATATCTGCATTGAAAAAAACACAGAAAGTTATTAAAATTTCTGCTATTACAAGAAATTGGTCATTTATTTCGAAGATAATTTTTATGATCGATAAAAGAATTAAATTACTGCACATTACCTCAAGCCTCAAAGTTGGTGGTGCCGAGACAGTGCTTTGCAAACTTCTGGAAAATCTATCTGAAGGATTCGAGCATCATGTTATTTATTTTCATGATGGACCCATGCGCAAGCGCATTGAGGATTTAGGAATTCCTACCTATCACGTAAAAGGGCTTCTTGGTCTTTATGATCCTCTCTTTTGGTGGCGCCTGTTCTTGAAGGTTCGTTCAATAAAGCCTGACAAAATCCATTCCTTGTTATGGGCTGCAAATGTTGCGAGCCGAATTGTTGGGATTTTGCTGCGTGTTCCTGTGATGTGCGTATATCACAATAATGTTGATCTTGATGGAGGGTTGCGCAATCTTCTTGATCGCTTGACGATCGGTTTCACGGACCAACTCGTGGCAGTTTCTGACGAAGTTGCGCTGACAATTTCTCAGAATGCACCACAGATATCGCCAAAAAACGTCAAAGTTATAAAGAATGGTGTGAATGCCCAGGCCTTGTTTGAAAAAAGCCAAAAACTGGTGGTAACTCGTGCCTCTCTGGGGTTATCGGCTGACCATGTTGTTATCGGCTCGGTGGGTCGATTTCACCCCATAAAACGATATGATCTGTTATTGCATGCCTTTGCTCTGCTTCATGTGCGCTTTCCGGCAACGCGCCTTGTGTTGGTCGGTCAAGGACCGCTCGAACAAGATCTACGAGATTTGGCAAAAAAACTAGGTATTGCTGATCAGATAATTTTTGTCGTGGGCCAACAAGCTGCGGGTTATTACCCACTCTTTGATGTGTTTGTGCAGACTACCGACAGAGAAGGTATTTCTATGGCTTTGCTGGAGGCCATGAGTTGCAAGGTGGCTTGTGTGGTTACCCATGCGGGGCTCGTGCATCCGGTACTTCAGCACGGCAAGACTGGCTTGGTGGTGCCAGCGGGGAATATACCTGCCTTAGTCGATGCCGTAACTAAAATTGTCGCCGACCACTCATTGAAACGAGAATTGGGAGCTCAAGCCTACAAGGTGGTGCAGAGTGAATTTAATGAAGTTGCTATGATAGAAAAATATTGTGACATTTTTACCAAATGAAAAATTCAGTTAGAATTTTATAAAACGCGCGAAGCATGTGGCGCAGACTTGGGCATTTGTCAGTTATTAAGCACAAGATTGTTTGATTTTTATGAAAAGTTTGTTACTATTAAAGCGTAATCGAAGATTGCATCAAGCAAAAAATTTAATGTGATAACCTCCATTTCCCCTATCCGTGACATTCTGTCTGGATGGGGGTTAATTTTATAAAGTGGATTTTTTCGTGGCTAGTCATAAAATACAGCCGCATATTCGTGGCAATCGTTTTTATAATTATGAGCATGAGCAGTTCAAACGATTTATTGGCCACACGCTTTTCATGTATCTTACCTTTCGCCTTTCGCAAAAAAAAGTATGTCCCCTCAAAGTTGCTTCATGGGTTGAAAAATCGAGCAGTATCGAAAAACATCTGCACGATCAACCAGTAATCACCTGGATTGGTCATTCTACATTTTTAATCCAATGCGCTGGTGTTAATATTCTCACCGATCCTATTTTTGGCGGCGCTTCCTTTTTTTATCCCCGTGTGTTGCCTGCAGGTTTACTGCCGCATCAGTTGCCGTCTATTGATATAATTCTTCTTTCGCATAACCACCGTGATCACATGGACTCCAGTAGTCTGCACGCTTTGCGTCATCATAAAGCTCATATTTTGGTGCCCAAAGGCGATAAAGCATGGTTTGAGAAGCGTGGGTTTGAACGCGTGCAAGAATTTACCTGGTGGCAACAAACAACTATTGATGTTGAACATGCACAAGCGAGAATGCGACTTACCTTTTTGCCGGCCATGCACTGGTCACAGCGCGGACTTTTTGATAAAAACAAGTCATTGTGGGGAAGTTGGATGATAGAAGCGATGGATTCGACTAAGCTCACCACGAACGGTGGTATTTATTTTGCAGGTGATACCGCTTATTCCTCACATTTCAAAGCGATTGCTCAGGAATTTCCGCTGATTGATATTGCCATGATGCCCATTGGTCCTTGTGAACCTCGATCATGGATGGATCCTTCCCACATCAGTGCGCAACAGGCCGGACAAGCATTTCTGGATTTACAAGCGCACCATTTTATTCCGATGCATTGGGGAACTTTTGCGTTTGGCACTGATGAATTTGATACACCAATGATCTACTTGCGTGAGTGGTGGTGGGAAAATTCCCAACATGTGCAGAGCAAGCAGTTGCATCTGCCAAAAATTGGTGCGCCACTTCAAATTCTATTGAAAACGCCGTATCTTAAAGAAACTTCTCGTACTGTTGAAATAATTCTTTAGTTACATTTTTGCTGAGGTTTTTATGAAAAACTATTCTCAAGTACTCATGACTTATCTCATTGCAGGTTTTGTAGTGGCGAGCATTTCGCATGAAATTGCTGGTATGTGGCATCCAAGAGATTGGGATAATAAACGCCATGATTCCGATAAAGAACCTCACGATAAAACACTCAGAAGCGCAGTTACTGTTGTGACATGGGGGTTAATGGGCACTTATGCTTTCTTGCTTACCCATTGTTTTGGCTATTGCAAACAACATGAACCTGCCAAGCCAGAAGAAGAATCAAAAGATATTAACCAAGCGCAGAAAGCTGAAGAACAAATGCCTGCTTCTTTAAGTGCTCCAACTCCAGTTGCTACCGCGGATCCACAAACAATAGATGAACTTGTAAAATCAGCCAATTCTGAAGAATCAGCCAAAAATATCTAAATATAAGGGTGTTTTCATGAATAATTATGCTCGCAAGCTTATAGTTACGCTTATGCCAGGTCTTCTTCTGGCTTGTTTTCCCACTCGGGTACATGCGGAAATCGTCACACGCCCTCAGCAAATAACCAAGCGCCAGATGGTGCTTGGAGGAATTGGTGTCGTTGCGCTTGTCGGTGTAGTAGGTTATTACACCAATTGGTTTGGATTTAGCAAAAAGAATGCGCCTGCTCCACAAAATGATGAACAAAAAGAGATTAAAAAAGAAGAAATACAAAAACCTACAGAGATACAAAAATCTACTGCTCTGACAAATGTTCCGGGAAATACAATATCGAGTATGCAGCAACCCGTAAGACATATAGTTGTTGTAGGAAAAACCGGTAGTATAACTGATGTTACCGTTAGCCCTAAAGAAACCGAAACAGATATAGCTGAAGAAATTAAACCTATCGAACAAAAGAATCCTGGAACTCAAGATAAATCTGATAAAACACCAAGTGAAAAATTCCGTGATTTTGTGAGAACAAATATATTAAGGAAACCATAAATTTTTTGCAGCAATCTTAAATTAGAATCAGCACCATTAAGAAAAAAGATAAAGAATTTCTTAATGGTGCTTCTTTTTTTATATAAAATGTAATCTTTGTTGAATTAAATTTTCTGATTGTATTAATATTTAAGTAGGATATATTTTAATACATGAAAGAAAACGATGAAGGTTATACGCAATTTTCTATGGTGTACTTTAATAACCGTTTCGGCACAAGCGTATATTTATGAAATTCGTGTCGTGCGAGGATGGGATGAAACACAAGCACGCTATCAATATCTTATTGGCCTGAGCGATTTTCATGACAAAATAGATGCTGCAAACAAAACGCAAATGGATACGCTCAAAGCGGCATTTACCCAGTGTTGCTCGCGAGATCCTAAAATTATTGTGGAAGATATTAGTTCAAAGGGGAGCCAAGGCCGCATGTGCTGTGGCAATTTTTTTGTGGAATCGCATGGTGGCATTTTGGGTGGATTAACAGAAATTTGCAAATCATGTGGGGTCAAAGATGTCGATAATATCGAATATCGTTATTGTCGTGTTACCTCATTGGGTCCAATTATCAATAATCTTAATGGTTCTTTAGATTCTTTTCCTTCCTCAAAAGCTATTACTATAGGTTCACTCTTGGAAGAAATCGACATGTTTATAGCAGAGCTGACTACATTTGCGCAGGGTGGCATTGTGAATAATTATTATAAAACTTCTGTTGCCCAACTTTTTCAAGAAATTGCGGCCTTACAACTGCGTGATCACAAAGAGATGAGCGTAGCAGACTATATAGCAACGCATGAAAAAGATGCGGGGCGCCTTGCCTTGATACGCAAACTGCTCACGTTTGATAGTACATTGCTTGATGTCAAAATGCTGCACATGCTCGCGACGTGCGTAGGGAAAGATACGGTAATTGCAGTGGCAGGCGGTGCGCATATTGGACGTGTGTGGGATGTGCTCGAACAAGCAGGGTATGAGCGAGTTTATGCCACTAATATTAAGATGATGAAAGAAACTGATCCTGCCAAGTGTGTTGGCTGCACCATGACCGACAAGAATTGTTGTCTTAAACCCGAACCGATTGATATCAGCCCGATTAATCAATTTATATAGAGGACAATTCTCGCTCAAATATGGTTCAGATGCCAATTGATAAATCTGTTGTTTAAACCAAGAGCTAATAATTGTCAGTGTAATTTATCCAAGTAAACTTTCCAATACTTCGAATGTCTGCTTTTCTCTCTCTCTCTTGGATCCGGGTAAATATGTTCGAGCGTACTTGGATCATTGTCAATCCCATTTGCATCAATTATCTCAATACTATCAATGTACGTTGTGGTTGATGTAGAAGCGCCGGTAGTATCATCGTATTTCTCTGCTACTGATTTTGAAGTACGATTGTATATTTTTTGGTAAGCACTCTTGGCATCTTTAATTTTTTTCACACCTTTTTGGCCAATAGGGTCTTTGCAGTTCGCTTCATGTACTTGTTGTTCTTCCTGAGTTCTCTGTTCATCATTCTCAATTTTTGCTAAAAAGACTTGCCCTGTCGTTGAGATGCCTAATGTTTTCAAAAAATTATTTGCATTATCGGTGTTGCCGGTCATAACACTAAAAATATTAATCTTCTGTTTTTGTTCTTGAGCTATATCAAGTATTTTCTTTTTTACATGATTAACAAATTCCTGTTGTGTTGAATAATTAAACTTTGCTTGGTAAGTATCAAGAAAGTGCTTTGAATTTGCACGGGTAACCAGATGCACATTAATGGGTTCATCTGACTTAAAATTGAACACAATAAATTCTGCTACTCCATTCAAATGTGTTTCTGTATCAACGTGAAGTAGCCCAACTCTGTTATAGCATGTGCCATCCCTTTTTTGCTTTTTGCTATGCACGGCAAGACCAATGCAAGGACTTAAGCGATGCGTAAATAATCGAGTATATTTCTTGGTTTTGCCTTCATCAAGAAAAGCTGCTTGCTTTTGATATAGCCATATTGTCTGATGGATATCCAGCGTTGGTTCAACGTTGATTCCTTTATAAGGAAGTAATTGCTGTAAGATCGGACCAACTTCTGCACTATTTTTATCAGAAATAATACTATCTTCTGTAATCTCTACATAATTATTGGAATCGATCTTCTCTTTAAGCCCATCTGGTAGCCAAGAGATTTTTGAAGAACTTGTTTGCAGGCTTGAGCTTTGCATTGCCTGCATCGACATGGCTCCAAGCACCAAGCTGAGATGTATACCTAAAAATACGATTTTCTTCTGTAATTTCATATTTCCCCCTATTTTTTCCTTCAAATTTCAAATTATATATAATTTTATCATATATATTCAATTTGTCAATTACGGTATTTGCTTAGTTTACCTGAAAATTTTGAACCTGATTTTTAGTAGCGACTCAGAAATAACAGGTACAAACAGGGAAAATTCAATATATTAATTAATCAGTTTATCTAGAAGATTTATGACGCTTTAAAGCTTGTTGTTGATGCTCAGGGCGGTCCTCATAATCCCTGCGTTTACGTGTTTGCTCAGGATCCGGATAAATATGTTCCAATTTTTTTGGATCACTTTGAATTTTGTTGCCATTTATAACTTCAAGATATGTTGACCGGGGCCATAGATAAAGTTTGACATCATTCGGTTGGTAAGCACTGAAATTGTACAATGCGCTACGCTTCTTTACACCCCAATATGCATCATCCGTTTTAAATATTTTTAGAAAAGTTTGTTGAACTGCAGGTTTTTTCAATATCTCACCGTGAAGTTTCTTTTCTTTTGCCGTCCTATATTCGTTTTCATACATCTTAGCCAAAAACACCTGTCCTGAAGGTAAAATTCCTAAGGTATGTAAAAAATCCCCTTTTTCTCGAGTTCTGCCTACCATGACACTAAAAATATTAATCTTCTGATCCTGTCGCTGTGCTTTATCCACTATTGTTTGTTGTACAAGATTAACAAATTTTTTCTGATTAGAATTAACAGAGTTCGCATTGTAATATGCTTTAACATCCTCTGAAAGTTTTGCGCGCGTTACGAGGTGTAAGTTAATGCAACCAGCTGAACGAAATTTAGAAACAATAAATGTAGCCATTTGATCTAGATCAGTTTCACGGTCAACATGAATTAAGCCTATTCTATTGTGCGAACTTCCATCAGAATCCTCAATAGTTGCGTGTATTGAGATGCCGATACAGGGGCTGAGGTTAGGTGTGAACAAGCCTTTATAGAGACTTTGATCCTCATCAAGATAGGCGGCTTGTTCTTGATAAATCCAAATATATTTGTACGGGATTATACTCGGCTTTATCTTAACATTTTTTCTATTGAGTAATGATGCAATGATTGGACCAACAGTCGCACTGCGTTCAGTAGAAAAAATGCCATCTTCTGTTACTTGTACAAGATCATCTGGGTCAATTTCACTTTTTTCTTGTCGAGTTAGCCAGGAAACATCACTGCCAGTACGCGATTTCTTATTCCTCATCGCCTCAACAGAAAAGGTTGCAAGTATATTAAGATGAAAAGTTAAAAATAAAATTTTTCCATGTAATTTCATATTTTTAGGGAAACAAATAGAATAGTGCATATGTATATTCTCCTGAGCGCTTTGCAAGAAAAATTGAAGCCCTGCATAAGTGTGTTTTTAGTAAACTTACTAGGCTAAAATTTTACATCAAAATTGGAAAAAAGCATGAATGAATTCATTAAAAATTTACCAAAAGCTGAATTGCATGTTCACTTTGATGGCACTCTAACTCCCGAACACTTTTTAACGCTTGCCGAACGCAATAAAGTCAAAGTGCCTTACTCGACCATAGAAGAAGTGCAAAAAGCATGGTCTACTAATTTGCCAAAAACTTTCTATGAACTTTATAACATTACTACGCTAGTCCTGCGCAAAGAGCGTGATTTTTATGAAGTTATGCAGTCGTATCTTGAAAGAGCGGTTGACCAAGGTGTTAAGCATGCAGAAATTTTCTTCGATACTCAAACCTATACTGCTCGCGGAATTCCTGCAAAATCGGTCATTAATCCACTGTATGAAGCACTACAAGATGCCAAAATCATGCATAATATTACCGGCGGGTTAATACTTTGTTTTTTACGTCACTTGCCTGAACAACATGCGCTGCAAGATTTGCACGACGCATTACCCTATAAAGGCAAAATCATAGCAGTTGGTTTGGCGGCGAATGAAGTCAATAATCCGCCATCAAAATTTGCAAGAGTGTTTGCACAAGCAAAAGCACACGGTTTTTATCTTACCGCGCATGCTGGCGAACGCAGCGGTCCAGAATCGATTAGGGAACTCATAGACATATTGCATGTTGACCGAGTTGATCATGGCATTCGGTGCATGGAAGATCCAGGTCTTGTTAAGCAACTGCTCGCGCTGCACATGCCGTTAACGGTGTGTCCATTATCGAATGTTGCGTTAGGTGTTGTTCCTTCACTTGAGGCGCATCCGTTGAAACAAATGCTCACGGCTGGCCTTTCAGTTTCCATAAACTCTGATGATCCTTCCTATTTTGGCGGTTACATTGCGGACAATTTTGAGGAAGTTTTTGATCATGGTGGCTTGACGATCGAAGATCTTGTGACGTGTGCAGAAAATTCGTTCAAAGGCGCTTTCTGTTCACCTGAGCTCAAAGAAAAATATCTGAAGGAGTTACGCGAGTTTGTAAAGAAGGGTATTTAACAAAACAAAAACGCCGGATGTTCAATCCGGCGTTTTTTGCTTTACACTTCCAAGTGATGTGCTTGTTTGTGATGCACGCCTTGTTGCTCAACTGAAGGCTGCGGCTCACCATAAAAATTCTTAGAAAGATACGCACGTCCAGAATCACCAAAAATTATGACGCCAATGTCATGTTTGCCTAAGTTCTTAGAATATTCTTGTGCAACCCACGCAACAGCACCACTGCTTGGTCCAGCGAGCAGACCATATGTGCGTGCAAGAACTGGTAGCATTCCTAAGCCTTGCTCATCCGTGACGGGGATAATTTCATCAATCACTGAATAGTCATGTACGGGAGAATCAAAATCGATGCCAATGCCTTCAATTTTGTACGGCTTAGGATTGCCCTTGGTAGAGTATAAGGAATTTGCAGCATCGACGGCGATAATTTTAACTGCAGGATTTTGTTCTTTAAGATATTTGCCCGTGCCACTGATGGTACCACCCGTGCCAATGCCGGCAAAGAAATGGGTAATTTTGCCATTTGTTTGGTGCCAAATTTCGGGTCCCAGAGAATGATAATGGCCTTGCGCATTTACGATATTAAAATACTGATTTGGCATGAACGAATGTGGTGTTTCTTGCGCTAGCTTGCGTGCAACACTGTGGTAGCTATGTGGATCTTCAATGAACGATGTTGCAGGGCACATCACCGTTTGCGCGCCATAGGCTTGGATAGTTTGTAATTTTTCTTGGCTAATTTTTTCTGAGACCGTGATGATAACTTTGTAGCCTTTGATTGCACCTATCATTGCAACTGCAACGCCATGATTTCCTGATGATGCATCGATGATGATGCCACCGGGTTTGAGCAAACCGTGATGTTCTGCGTATTCGATCATGTACAGAGCAGAACGATCTTTTACGCTGCCGCTTGGATTTAAATATTCTAATTTTGCGAATATGGTCGCGGGAGTTTCAAAATTTACATTAACTAATGGCGTATTGCCGATGGCTTTGAGAATGGAATCGTTCATGATTTTCCTTTGATAATGCAGTAACCTCTGTGAATATAATTAGCTCGATCCCAATCCGCTCGTGGTGAGTGATTTGCGTAGCTTTGCGAAGCAAATTGTATCGAACCATAAGTCCGAATTTATTAGGAAGGATCCTTCGATACACCTCACAAGGCTCGGCACTCAGGACGAACGGTGATGAGGATTTCTTTTGAAGTCGATCGTGTTCGTCTTGCATATTTGAGAACGTATCTTAACGGAAAATTCAGTTACTGTCACTCAGAAATGTAAAAATTTACATTATATTTTAATTCACCATTAATCATCGGTTACATTAGCATATTTTTTTAGATAATCCTTACGCCAATTTAACCGTAAATCTTTATCAAGTTCAGATTCTTTTTCGCCACCTATGTCGTACGCAATAATTTCGTCGAGCGTACGCACATCAGGATAATATTGTTGAATAGTATACAAACTGCTTATGGCTAAACCTGATAAGATGAAGGCGATTTTTAGATTACGACCTAGGTTTTTGCAACTGTGAGTTTGCTGCGGATATAAGGACAGCAATAAACTGGCTAAAAGTATGGCGCGGAAATCCATAGAGACTCCTTTGTTTACTTGTAGTCTACAATATCTGCGTAGCAGGATACAAAAACTATAAAATTTAGTGAAGAAAATGAACGAATAGATTTTGCTACTGCAATGATTGATAAAGCGAAAGATGATCATTGACCATGTGTTGACGAGAAAAATCGTGTAAATTGTCGCAAAACGACTGCATGCGCATATGCTGTTTAGGATTTTCGATCAGCTGTTGCAAATTTTGTGCAAGCTGTTGCCACTCTTTTTGTTTGCAGAGCAGACCATTTTCACCATGAAATATCACATCCCGAATGCCACCCGTGTCATAACATACGACCGGCAATTTCATAAGTCGTGCTTCAACAATGGCGCATGGCAATCCTTCCCACAATGAACTGAGAGCAAATATCTGCCACCTACTCATAAATTTTACTACATCGTTTTGCCAGCCATGCAAGATGATCGCATGTTCTAGGTTATTTTCTCGGATCCATTGTTCTAATTGTGGTCGTTGCATGCCATCGCCAATAACTTCTAAGCGGGTGTGTGGAAATTTTTTATGTACCTGGGCAAACGCGTTAAAAAGATCCAGCAGATTTTTTTGTGGTTTAAAACAAGAAATGGTGCCAATAAGAAAAAGTTCAGGTTGTTGCCAAGTTGTTCCTGTTGCTGGTGCAAAAAATTGTTCATCCTCAACAGCGGCTCGAATAAGGGAATATTTGACAGAGAAAAATGGAAATAGTCTAATGCCAGTTTTGATATCTTCTGACGATACGCACACAAAATGAGTAGTGATGAAACTGGTAAAAAGTTCAGGCACGTAGCGTGCAAGCCAACCCATGATGCTTTGATGTTTATGAAACCCATACCCATGAATGGTGTGCACGCGCTGTTTGACTCCGGCAAAAAAGGCTGCCCATCTGCCGATAATGCCAGCTTTTGTACTGTGTGTGTGGACAATTAGGTTGGGATGTTTTTTGCGCAATTGTGTAAGTACACGCGCCAAGTGTATAAAAGCTTTGAATTCTTGGACTATGCCAAAAATAGAAACTTCCCGTTTAAATGCGTCTAACAAAATAACGTTTGGCGAAGGTTGTACGCTCGCAACGAGCTTCCCTTCACTGCCGGAAATTAAGGTGCTTGAGCATCCGTGTTCTTGCAACCCGTTAAAAAGTGAAAGGCATACTTTTTGTGCGCCGCCAAGCTCAAGCTTGGTGACTATGTAGACGACATGGAATTCTTCTTGATGCTTCATAATTCTCCGGTCACCCTGAGTACCACTCATAGAGAGGTGTATCGAAGGGTCTTCACCTAAACAAAATAATAATAAATGAAATCAGAAGGGCATAAATAGCATTAGTATCAATAAGACCTTGGGCAAACAGACTTAATTTCGACACGGTAGAATAATTGTTCGGATCTCGTGCAATTTGTTTACAGGCAGCAGCGGCAGTTCGCCCCGAGCTGATGCCGACACCAATAGTGCCAAGGCCTATACACAAGGCGGCAGCAAGAAAGCCTATGCCTTGCAAATCACTACTGGCCGTACTCGACGAAATAATTAATGCAATGACAAGGGAAAAAATGATCGGTGTTTCTATAATTGCTTGGCTGATAAAAATGAAGGGCATGAGTTTGCTATATGCTTGTTTGTTGATACCAAAACTTGCGCATGCGGTTTTTGAAAACCATGCCATGCCAATGGCAGGGCCGATACAACCAAGTCCTATGCTCAGACCGCTCGCGATGAGGCGTAAACTTTCGCCAATATTTGTAGCATGTACTGCTTGCGTTTTGATGAACATGGCAACAATAAAGCCAAAAATAACGGGTGTTTGAATAATTGATTGGGAAATAAGCATAAAGCGCATAATGACGCGTGCCGAAAACGGCTGACGTGCTATGGCAAGTGCCGAGCTTTGTGCTGGCCAGGCAGATACCATGCCAATTACGAATCCCGGCAAACAGGTCGCAAAGACAATACCAATTTCCGCTATGCTAAAATACAACGTTTTATGCTCTATTGGTGTGCCAAAAAGCAGGATGATAGAAACGGCGACGCCTAAAATGGCAGCAGTCTCGATGAGCGCCATGCCCATAATAGCAACCGTTTGAATTTCTGATTTTGCTTGCGGTTGGATATCCATGGCCTCCAGGGCGGTCTTGGTTGCAAGCCCTTCACCAATGCCAACTGCAACTGAGTTGATGCCCACGGCAAGTGCAATAGTTATATAATGCAAAAATTCGATGAGTGCGATCATGCAATTTCCTCATGTCCCGCTTCACCATATATAGCAATTGATAGATAGGTAAGCGTGAGCATAGTAAAGACAAATGCTTGTAAAAATCCTTCAAATAACGCAAAAAATAATACGATAACAAGGTTAAGGCCGCTGATGATACCAAGTGTTTCTAGAACGATGGAACCTTGAATGGCAGAAAAATAAATTTTGCTGATAATTGCACCGCCAAAAATATTACCAAATAGTCGGAATGAGATAGAAATAACGGTAGAAAGTCTGCCGATGATGTTTAAGGGCAGCATAATAAAAAAGGGAGCAAAATATTCCTTTAGGTAGCCCCAAAGCCCGTGTAGGCGGATAGCATAAAGTTGCGTGTAGGAAAATGCGGTGATGCCAAGGGCGAGGGTGGTATTGAGATCTTTAGTAGGTTCTTCAAGCCACGGAATCACCGAAATGCTATTGCAGAGGAAAATGAAAATAAAAAGAGAGGTAACAAAACTGAAGTGAGCGAATGAGCGCATGCCTAAACTTTGTTCGGTCAAATTCATAAAATATTCGACAAATGAAACGACAAGATAATGACCGATGCTATCTGGCTTGCGCAAGCAGTAAGCAACAAAAAAAGTTAAAATGCCAATAACAAGAAGAATAACCCAAGTTTGTAAAACGGTATGATAACTAATAGAAAAAAAGGGATGAGTAAAACCGAACGAGGCGAAGGGTTGCCAACTTCCCTCTTCAAGAAGATTGATTGCTGTCATAAGAGCGTGCCTTCCTTTTCAGTACAGTTCCCCAAAATGTTGCAAAGAATGCCATCATGAGCAGTATAAAGTTAATTGTAGGCAAGCGCAACAGATAGAAGAAGAGTACTGCCAAGAGAAGAATGCGGGCAGCAGACGAAGTAATAATTGCTATGATTAGTTTACGTTTTGGTTCAGGATTTCTATATGAAAAAACTCTCCCTCTTGCAAACAAGAAGGAGAGTCCATAAAACAATCCAGCAAGGCATCCAATGATGCTCGATAAAAGTATGCCTTCTATGGTCATAGTAACCTTAGAGTTTTTTCATGCCTTTATAGCGCCAGTATTCGGTAACTACTGATGGAGATCCTGCGACTACGACAAGACCGTGACGTTCATCAACCGATTTGCATGCAGCTTCAAAAGCTTCTTTAAAGTTGCTGCTTGATCTGGCTTTAATTTTCATGCTCTTAATATCATTGGTGATTTTTTCCACATCCCATGATGCGCCACCTTTATGACCAGGTACGTTTTCAACTGGGCACACAATAACTTGGCCAGAAGTTTTCTTGAAGAAATAGCGTAACTGTTTAAGGAATTCACTCACATCCATGGTGTCATTATTGCAACCAAGAACGATGGTAAGGCCTTTAAGTGGACGTTGGTAGTGGAGCAATCTGATACCGAGTAATAAGTTTTCAAATGCGTCTAAGTTTTGTGCATTATCAAGCAAAATGCTTGGCTTTTCTTTATCAAGCAATTGGAAGCGTGCTGATAAATCACTGTGTTGTTCTTTCCAGAACTGTTCTAAAGTTCTTTGTGGATTAAGTTCTGCTTGACGTTTAGCTTCCAGAGTTGGACGACCGCGAGTTCCTTTTGGCTTGGAAAGCAAGCTACTAGAAACTACGGTTGATTCTAATTTTAATACTTCGTTTACAAATGTTTGTGCGATACGCTCAGCAAGTGCTGCGCAACGACCATGCAATTGCTCATATGGATATTGCAATGGTGCTAATTTACGAATTGGCATAGCCCAAATGCCACCTTTTTCTTCGGTGATATCGAGCATCGTTTGCAAGTTTAATTTGCTTTGATCGCCGGAAATTACGATCGTGCCTTTTTTAACAATGCCAAGAACTTCTTGGATTGCTGCATCCATTGAAGCTGCATCATCAGGAGTTACACGAGTAATTGCCGCAATTTTTGAATTGCAAATATTAGCTGCGTTGAGTTTGCCGCCTTCGCTTACTTCAATAAGAGCAACATCAACATTGCTTTGCTTGAAAAAGAGCAACGCCATAATCGTAAGAATATCAAACGAGTTTGGCGTTAATCGCATTGATTGCGCGGTGTTAATAACTTCATTTGCGAGTTCGGTAAATGTTTTATTCGAAATTGCTTCATCATTGAGGCTGAAGCGTTCGTTGTAGGTCAAAATGTGTGGAGCATAAAATGCACCAACCGAGAGACCTTCTTGCCGTAATAATTTTACCGTAAAGTGAATAGTTAAACTTTTGCCATTGGTACCAGCAACAAGAATAGTTTTTAATTTTTGGGAAGGATTTTCAAAGGCTTGATCAAGTTGCTTAATGCAACTTAAGGATGTGTCATTGGCATTGGTAGACCAATTATTATCCAAAAATTCGATAACTTCGTTATAACTGCGTTGTTTTCCTGGCTGTGCTAACGAACTTGTCGTCGTTTGTTTGGTTGTACTTTTCATGATTTTCTCCATATGGGTTTACTGCCTACTTGCCGCTTTTCCCTATCTTTAGGGGTTTATTTGCAGTCAAGCTCAGGGGTTATGGGTTAATTTCAATATTTGCTGTCCAAACCTGTATGTACCTGAAAATGTATATACAAAGCCCAAACTAATTATAAGGATAATTCAATTTTCAAAAATGTCAAACAAGAAATTAACCTGGGTGATCTGGTTATTTATTTACAATAAGATAAAAACCGAAGTTTTGGTTTAACTTGTAAAACCGAGATTGCCTTATTGCCTTTTGAAAATAGGGGTATTCGAAGGGATCTTGCTGTTTATGGAGCTTTCCCAGATATACTAATAATCAGGATTGATGGGGTATTTTTTATAGGGAGTCCTCAATTTTATCTTATGTAATTGAGGCTGAGGGGTTAGGGGAGTTATGGAAATAAAGAAGGGTTTTACCCTTATTGAGCTCATGATTGTGGTAGCAATCATAGCTTTTCTTTCGTTTATCGCGGTTCCCAGTTTTTTACGCTATTTATCTAAGGCCAAACGAGTCGAGGCCTATATGAACCTCAATTCGCTCTATATGGCCCAAAAAGCCTATTATGCCGAGCATGGCAAATATTCGACCCAGCTGAGTGGTCAAGGCGGTCTAGGCTGGCAGCCGGAAGGCAATACTAATTATTCCTATGGATTTCCTGGCGGTGAAGGGCAAACGTATTTTACGGGCAAATTAGGCGCCTCAATGGGCGATATTGGCCAAGGCTTTGCCAATGACCAAGGATTTGTGGCAGTTGCTGCTGGCGATATCGATGGGGATGGCAAGGCAGATGTTTTGACCGTGGATCAGAATAATAACATCAAGATTGTGGTTGATGATTTGAACTAATCGGCTTCATTTGCAACCAGTGTCTTTTTTGGCTGAATATTGATGATGTTGGATGTAATAAAGAGGACCCTCGAAAAATTCGAAGGTCCTCTTTATTACATTTGATCATTTAGCTAGCTAATTATGTATTTACCTAATTGTGCTGAAAGATAACCAAGTGCGGCTACATGACTAGAAAATGCTAGTGCTTCACTTGGAGAAGAAATGTCGGCTTGCAATGCTAACATGCTGAGAACACCAGCCGAACATCCTGCAACTGCAAGTGTTAATGCTGCGATGGTTTTTTTAGAATAGGTGCCAACAGTTGAAAGCACTGAAGATTTTTTTTGTTCAGTGTTGTTTTGCTGTTCTTTTGATTGATAACCCAAAATATATTTTCCAGCATCCCACATTGCCTTGGTTGGAGCTGCAATATTGACGAGACTAATTACGCCAATTCCACAAGTGAATAGTGCTGCGACTACTTTTTCGTCTGGTTTTTCACGGACAGTAGCCTTTAATAGAATACTCATAATGTCAGTTGCTCCTTCGATTAATGCTGGCATATTTTTTGCCAAAATACCAACTGAGGCTAATGCCAGTCCTTTTTTTACGTAGGTAGCAGTTTTTGAAGATTTTGCATCTTGAGCATCGTTGGTCGCACAAAGCGGGATAACCGTTAAGTTGATACCCATTAAGGCCATCATAAGCGATACTAATCTAACCTGTTTCATATAAAATCCTTTTCAATTGAAACATTAATTTTTTATTTATACTTTTCTCAGTATATATTCCCACATGCGCATTGTCAAATGGTAATATATGAGCGGTTTGCTTCATTGCCTGTACCAAGATCGTTCCTGAATTCGCGAGAGGCTTTGCCAACGACCAAGGATTTGTGGCTACTTAAAGTACAGCGAATTAAATTGTTGTTTTGTGTTCTTTTATTAAATGGCAAGACGGTTGATGATGGTCTGCATAGTTCGGTAATATGTTAAGCAGATTTTGTTACTGATTTCCTGTGCCATGCTTGCGTTGTAATCATGGGTCGTAAGATTGCGTGATTCTGACATGTCTAATAGTGCAGCAGTTTCTTCTTCATTGGTGATGTCGACAGCTAAACATTCATGAAATATTTTTTTTGGGGAAGTGGCAACAATACCATGTTGATATTCCAAAACATCCTTGAGCGTTTTCCAAAGGAGTTCGAAGCAGAATTCGAATCGTTGAATTACTGAATCTTGATAGAGAAGAATTTCATCTTTGTTGTGTTCACCATTTTTAAATGTCTTTTCAAGTGTTGCTTTACTGAAGGTAAGACGAGCAAATGCTTTCTGAAGATTATTCAGGCGTAGCTTCACTTTTTCCACAAAATTATTCCTTCTTTTAATATAGCGCTTGTTAATTCAGGTGGAATAGTGCTGTTGAGGTCAACAAGATCTACTTTTTGAGGAATGTTAAGTGCAGCGATAATATTAAGAGCAAGCGCGCGTTCTTCCATAGTTAGTTTGTGGCGGGCATCAATTGCTAGGTCAATATCAGAAGAGGGCTTGTGCGTTTTTCGTGCACGCGACCCAAAGAGATATAGGGTGCATTCAGGGAATAGTGCTGCAAGAAGTTTTACGAGTTTGTCTTGATTTCTAAATTTAGGTTCCATAGTTTTGACCTATTGTGAGGCAAAAAATTTGGCTATTAATGTGGTCAGTTTACTTTATTGAGAGTTAGGTAACAAGAATTCTTCTAAGTTAATTCCTAGCGTTGCTGATAAAAAAAGGATTTCTCTTTCATTTTGGCCCAAAGGCTGTTACCCAAGGCATGATGCTAAAAAGTTCATAATTTGGCGCCTTATCAGCATAATATTGAATAGTTCTTCCCTTAGTATCAACAAAGTTAACAAGGTGTGGATTAGCTAAGAATAGCGATATGACAAGAGGATAGTTGTTGGTGGATAGTGCTTTTTGGAATGATGCCGCAAGTGCCGAACTTATGTTGAATTTAGCTAAACTTTGCATAATCGCTTGATTGATAACGTGCTGATGCTCAAAGTCAAAAGACTTGATGATGTCCATTATTGTTTGAGCTTTTGGATTTTTTAGCGTCACTACAGTTGGTTCTACCGTGATAAGAAGGTCAATAAGCATTAATTCCAAGGGATCCGCGCTGTAATTTCGTACTACGAGAAATAAGGTTGATTCTCCACTTATGGGATGTTTTTTGGTGGCAAGCTTGGGATCTTTCATAATCAGCGTTATGAGTTTTTTAATATTTGAGTTGTCCTGACTACCTGCTGAAAATAGTTTAAAAAAGTCTACATCAGAAATGTTTTTTTTATTTTGTAACAAGCCAAAAAGAACCCTTTGCACTGCGGTACTTAATGAACCGTCTTTTTTCAGCGCAAAAACTTCGCACATCATGCAAGTCATTAACATCAACATTCTAAGCTTCATACTTTCACCCTATATTTTTTGAGGTTTATGTCTTTAAGTTTAATAACAATGTGCATCAATTTGTAAATGATGTGGGTAGATGGATAGTTAACATATTGCCCAAGCCTGTCCCGAGCTTAGTCGGGGGGGGCTTTGCCAATGATCAAGGATTTGAAGCCGTTTTAGAAGGCTTGTAATAAAAAATCCTGGGAAAAATCCCAGGACTGTTTTATTTATCAAAAGGCCATATAACGCCTGGCCTTCAGGACATGCGAAGCTTCGTTTATTGTTTGTCGCTTAATTTTTTTATTTGTTTTTGCTGACTTTCTATTTGTTTTTGCTGACTTACTAAAATTTTGGCGACTGGTCCAACAATGCCATGAAACGCTCGATCAGACTCAATAAGCAGTTCACGTACATCTTTATTAAAATCTTCGTCCTTTATGCCTTTGACAAGGTTGTCACAAATAGCTGATCGTTTATACTGATCCCATTTATTAATACCATACGACAATGCTGGAACTAAAATTAACTCTAGTGAAATAACATACGTTGCCACCTTCAACCCTTCATCGTAACCTTTTATCTTTTGGTCTATATCCCCTAAAGCGCGCTCTTGTACTTTCTTCTTTTGATCATTCGATTGTAATTGTGCGTGTTTTTGGGCAAATTCGAGTCTTTTTTTGGAATAATTTGTTTTCCAATATTCTTTTCTCAAACATGCGTCTAATCTCTCCCGATAAGCATTGTGCGTGCTCAATTTGGCAAAATTATCTGCATTACGTAAACATTCCCCTGCTTCCATTTCCAACACTTCAAGATCTTCGTTAGAAAATTCTTCTTCTGCAAAACTGTGATTTGCTGTTCCAAAAATTATCGTACAAGATAGAAAAACTTTGAGTGATTTTTTCATATTTTTCCCTTTATAAACCATATTTATCATACTTTCTTAAGTATAAAGGGTTTTTCCCAATTATCAAAGGTATTATAAGGCAAAGACTGATCTGATCATCACTTTTCTTTTTGTGCGTCCCATGGTCCATAATCTTTTTCATCTAAAAAGATACGCAACAATCCCGGTCGAATCGTGCTTGGAAGCCAGGCTTTTTTTAATTTCTCTTCATAATAATCGGGAAAATGTTTATCGCCGTCGCTATCATGATCCCACGCGTTACGGGGTGTAAGTCGATTAGTTAACCAATATGTGTAATGACTCAGTAAGCGTACTCCATCCCCTACCAAATACACTCCAGTTGCAAGAGCAACTTTTTTGGCAGTATTGACGCCAGAAGCATAGGCTTCTGTTTCTTCTTGCATCTGCTGTAATTGTGCTTGAAGAGCAGGATTATCGGCATATCCCTGCGCCAATTTTAAATTTTCAAGATCATGGTCAGTATGATACCAGGAACCAGCTAGGCAGTTTTTTAAATCTGAATTTTGAGAAAGACAAGCAAGAACTGCCTGACGTTGAGCAATTTTAGGGTTGTGTTTAATATCCCAGCTAAGACGTGAATCTCGTTTTCCATCGAGATTGATCATGAAATTTATTTCTGCCTGAGTGTTATCAGGAGAAAAGATGCACTTTTCAAAGCGTTTTCTATGTTTTGTTTCAAGATTGCTAACCTGTTGCCCTACGTCACTATAATCACGGGATAATTGTTCCGCTTCTAGATATTTTTCATAAGAGTCTGGGGTTGGAAGGGCGGATATTTTTGTGCGAAGAGCATTTTGTTTGCCTTTTAAGGTGCTCAGAATTTCATCGCTCTGCACGGTATTTTTATTATTTTTAAGACATTCTTCATATTTTTGAAACGCACGTTCATTAGTACTATCTTCCTGTGCTTGGAGCATGAAATTGGCAAGTAAAAAAGCTGTGCTTAAGATTAATGTTACCTTTTTCATAAAATTTCCTTTATATAACCTCTCATTTATCATACTTTAACAAGCTTAAGGGGCTAGCAGAAATTGTCAAATGGTATTATCTGTTATTTTTGGCCAGGGATATGAATCAGGGAAAAACGCTCTTAGATCTATGCGCGTTTGGGCATACCAAATGTTAGGTTGGGTTAACACTTGGTACAATTAACAGAGAAGAATTTATAATTTAAAACGTCCTTAAGCAGGATGACTTACACTAAAACAAGGGGCCCGAAATTTCGGGCCCCTTTATGTTAATTCTTATTTAGAATCTGCTGGATTTTGATCTGCTTTTTGCGCTTGTTCGAGCTCTCGGGTTGTGGGTTGTTGTGTTATCGGTTCGTTAATTTCAGTTTTAAGTACGTTAGCTTTTGAATCTTTAGCTGCCGTTGATCCAAATAACGTGGCATAGTGCCTTGTTACCAGGTTGGTGATCTTGCTGCCTGCGCTCATTGTTTTGTCCGCAGTGAGGTAATCTTTATCCCATGCAAGGTAACTGCTGAGGCCGAAAATAACTCCCCAAAGCTTAAAGCGCTTCATCCGTTCCATGCTGACAAGTTTTT
>JABDCY010000010.1 GCA_013287855.1 Candidatus Babelota bacterium
GGCACAGGCAACCCATTTTTCACGACCGACACCAGCGCCATCTTGCGCGGTCTACAAATAAAAGCTCACGAGGTCTGGAAAGGCACCAATGTTGATGGCATATATTCTGCAGATCCAAGAAAAAATCCGCAGGCAGAATTTCTTAATGAAGTCACCTATGCCCAAGCCCTTGAAAAAAAATATGGCATCATGGATTCAGCAGCTTTTGCCCTTGGCTCAGAACACAACATAAATTTGCGAATTTTTAATATTTTTGCACCACAAGCACTCGAGCGCGCTGCTCATCATGAACAATTTGGAACCATTATTCGTTAATTCGCCTTCGCATAAAGCTATGGCGTAAGAAGGACACGTTATGAAACAAATCGTACTGGTAGAAAATAATACCAAAGATTTTGAAAAGGCAATGGACGAGGAAATGAATAAAGCGATTAAGCATTTTGAGGGCGAACTCATCAAAATTCGCACTAATCGCGCGCATACCTCGATGGTGGAAAATATTCCCGTGTCAGTCTATGGCGAACAAGCTATGCCGCTCAAAAATATGGCAGCTCTTTCTGCTCCAGAACCTAAGCTCATTGTGATTCAGCCATGGGACCTTGGCATAATAGCCGACATCGAAAAAGCACTACAGGAATCAGATCTTGGCGTTACGCCAATCAACGATGGCAAGCTAATCCGCATCCAGTTGCCAGATATCACTACCTCACGTCGTGATGAACTCATCAAGTTGCTCCATAAAAAATTAGAAGATTGCAAAGTTGCGGCCCGCAATATCCGTAAAGATTTTAATAACCTCATCCGCGATGCAAAAAAAGATAAAGAAATCTCAGAGAACTTTGCTAATCGTCTTGAAGATCTTTTGCAGAAAATTACTGATAAATATACAGCTCAAGCCCAAAAACTCAGTGATACCAAAGAAAAAGATCTCAAGATTGTCTAAGCCTGACTCTTCGGCTTTGCTTCCAGCCGTCGCCTGCGGCTATGGCGTACACAGCAAGACAGGCTTTATTTTCTTACCGTCTGTGTTACAGTAATATACATCTTTGAAAATATTTATGGGCTGCTAGCTCAATTGGTAGAGCGACAGACTCTTAATCTGCAGGTTGTTGGTTCGATTCCAACGCAGCCCATACTTCGCTAAAGCTTCGTATGGCAAGCCACCTAGGATTAAATAAGCGAAGTATGCGCCCTTCGTAGCTCATTAGAGCGAAGTAGGGCTAGTCGCGCAGGCTACGCCTGGCTGACGCCATCTTTTCAAAGGAGTTAGATAAAGCTGTTGGGCCATTGATGTCATCCTGACCCTGAAATAAATTCAGGGTGACAAATCAGGATCCATTTTTTGGAAGCCAGGCAAACAGATCCTTGAATTAACGTTGCAATAAAAATAAACTAGCCTTCACAAGTTTTAATTTGGTCCCACAACTGACAACAGTTTGGGAAAAGGCAAGAGTGGCGGAATTGGTAGACGCGCTGGACTTAGGATCCAGTACCGAAAGGTGTGGGGGTTCGAGTCCCTTCTCTTGCATTAAAAAAAGGAGCTTTAATGGCACAAGAAGCAACGTCTTTACATTTCCACGTAGATTACAAGCATCCTACATTATGCACAGCCACAGTAAAAATTCCGCCCCGTTTAGTCGATGCAATTTACCAAGAAACGCTGCAAGGCCAAAAACAATACACGTCTGCGCAAGGCTTTCGCCAAGGCAATGTACCGGTTGGCTATATCGAGCATAATTTTAGAGCAAGCTTGCTTGAACATCTGAAAGAATTTCTTTTCAAGCATATGGTGCTCAGTTATTTGTACAAAGAAATTCGCTTACAAAAACTCACGCTTGCTGGCGAGCCACGCCTTACCGATATCTTTCTTGAACCTCATCGCACCGCCGAATTTTCATTCGAGTGTTCACTGTTTCCTTCAGTTATCTTACAAAACTGGAAATTTTTCCCCTTCAAAGCGCCAAAGCGCAAAAATTACAAAGACCTTGATCGTCAAGTTGACACGTTTATTAAAGATGAACGTGATGCTGCGGACAAACACGATGCAAAAACCATCCACACAAATGACTGGGTCTGCTTTGATATGACGTTGGTTGATGCCAAAAACAAGCCGATCTTTGGTACGTACAAGGAACGTCTTTGGCTTAAAATTGGTGATGAAGAGGCTGATCAAGAATTCCGGGACCTCTTTTTAGGCAAACAGGTGGGTGATCTTATTCGTTCAAACAACATCTGCCTGCAAGAATATTTTAGTGATTTCCTTAACACTAATTATTGTTTATGTCTTGAGATTAAAGATATTTTAAGCCATAACTTTTTCTGCTTTGAACTATTCAAAAAACACTTCAGATTAAAAACTAATAAAGAAATGTTGCAAAAACTGATCGAAGTTTTTTCGTATCGCAATGATATGACGCAGCGCAGAGCAATTATCGAAGAGACGTTTAAAATTCTCCTCGCAAAGCATCAGTTTGATGCACCGAATCATCTCGTATTGCGCCAACAAAAATTGGTGATGGATGCCGTACAAGAAAATCCTGACTACAATGTCTATCGATCCCAACACGATTTCAAAGAGCGGGTTCGCGACCTGGCTGAAAAACAAATCAAAGAAGTTATGATCATCGATCAAATTGCATATCAAGAAGATATTATCGCTACGGATGATGACATTAAGTGTTATCTCAACTTCATCAAGCGACAACGCATGAAGGACTTTTTATATTTCCAGCTGCCTGAAACAAAAGTAGGCGGGCAAGAATTACCACTTTCTTCGGAATTTTTGAAACAATATTGTTTGCGCGAGAAAACCTTAAATTATATAATTTATCATCTGACGAAGAAGTAATGGTTCGTAGACAACAGAGGAAACGTATTTAACATTTTGAATAATCAGAGATTTCTTCTATTCCGTTCGTGGTGAGTGATTTGCGAAGGTTTCCGAGCAAATTGTATCGAACCATAAAATCCTTATGAAAAGACCCTTCGATACACCTCGCAAGGCTCGGCACTCAGGGCGAACGGTAGGGAAGATAAAACCCTCCTCTAGCAAAATCAAGGGACAGGATGACACCAATACCAAAAATCAATTTGTTCGACTAACTAATAAGTTCGGATGCTAAAACATGGAAAAAAATCAAGTCCACAAATTAATTATTATAGGCTCAGGCCCTGCGGGATACACCGCAGCAATCTATGCTGCTCGTGCAGCTCTCAATCCTCTGGTGATCGAAGGAAAAAATCCCGGCGGCCAACTCATGGGCACCAGCTATGTTGAAAACTGGCCCGGCGATAAACGCGTTCTTGGCCCCGAGCTTATGGTGCGCATGAAAGAACATGCACAAAGTCTAGGCACCACCTTCATGGCACATGACATTGTCAAAGTCAATTTCAGCAAACGGCCATTCACCCTTTGGACTAATCGTGATAAGGAGCTGAAATGCCATGCAGTTATCATCGCAACGGGCGCCACATCAAAACGACTATGTGTTCCTGGCGAAGATGACTACTGGGGCAAGGGTGTCACTACCTGCGCCGTATGCGATGGTGCATTCTACAAAGATAAAGACGTGATCATTGTTGGCGGTGGCGACACAGCCATGGAAGATGCGTCATTTATGACCAAATACACTAACAAGATAACTATCATTCAGGTAATGGAAAAGCTCACAGCGTCGGCCGCAATGCAAGAGCGCGTGCTGAATAACAAAGACATAAAGATTTTGTACAACAGCACCATCACTGCTATGTATGGTGATGGCAAACATGTCACGCAAGTGACTATAAAAGATACTAAAACCGGCAAGGAAACTAAAAAATCTACCGATGCAGTTTTCGTCGCCATTGGTCTCAACCCCAACACACAAATTTTTAAAGGGCATATCGCCTTAGACAAGTACGGCTACGTTGACGTCAAAAATCACACGCATACTTCCGTTGAAGGTGTATTCGTAGCTGGTGATGCAGCGGATTACCGCTACCGACAAGCAATAACTTCGGCGGGCACTGGATGCATGGCAGCTTTGGATGCAGAGCGATATTTATCTGAACAAAAATAGTTTGGAGAAAAATATGAGCAATAAATTACTCCGGTCCCTAGTTAGCTTTGTATTTTGTGCCCAGCTTATGTGCATGGATAAATCTGACAAAACATTACAACAATATTTCGAACCTGGGAATTTTGAAAATTGCATACGGATCGTGCAATATTTGGGTTTTTACAAAAATCACGATTCCTGGGGCGTGAATTCATATACCCGAACACAGCAAACTATATTTGACGGTAAGCAAATTTACAATAGACAAACCTCTCCAAATTACAAATATCATTATTCAAATCAGACCGTATCCATGGAAGAAGATGGTTTCGACATCTACTCCTCACAAGGCTCTTTGGAAAAAATACTTGCCGACCTATTTGTAGCAGAGAATAAAGAACTACTCAGTTTATCGTTGCCAAAAGAAACATCTCTCTTAGTTTATTATAATAAACCGTGGGCGTTTGAGCGAGACAATGAAAGTTATAACATCACCATAAGTAAAAAAAATTGCACGTCAGACGACTATTGCATGTTAGAAAAACCCCTAAGTGGTCCGGAATTGTTTGCCAAAATTAAGCAGATGTTATCGCAAGCAGAAGAAAAAAAAGATACCTAACTCAATGATAGGAACCCAATGTTTATACGCTTAATTTTGAGTTTGCCATTGCTCATAATTCTATGCAATGTGATGATTCTTCAAAGTATGGATACTGCTGATCTTTTTCCAGGATACAATGATGGACTAACAACCGCAGGTCGAATGGCTTTAGACGAACAATTGCGAAAAGCTGAAACTCGGCAACGCAGCAATAATTGTTTACAAGTCACAAAGACTACCAACGGATGGACATGCACGACGGGTACCGTAACGCACGTCACAAAAGATAACAAAGTATGGAAAAGCTATCCAATCTATTCAATGCAATTTTCAAGCAATGATATAACCACCAAAACCCAAGGGTTTGATGCTAATGAATATCCCATTGATGAGTCATTTGAAAAAAAATTGGTAGAAACATTCATACATGACAACAAAGATTTTTTGAGTTTAGCACTGCCAGAAGAAACGGTACTTCGTTTCAAACGCCTTCAATTCTGTCCTAGCTATGTAAAAGATGGGTATGCCACGTTAGACTTACATAATGCCACTAAACCGCATGTGCAGCATATCGTTGAAAATTATGAAGATGGCATCTCAGAACAAGCGTTACTTCATAAAACCCGTGATTTAATATCCAAACTGAATAACTCCTGAGCTCGTGAGCTTCAATATAGTTCCCGCGAGGGGGGATTTGAAAATATCACAATTTGGCGATATACTAAGTACTATTAAGACGAATTTTACCTATAGGGTTATAATTTTAGGGGATTATCATGTCAGTAACGCACTTTAAAAAAAATAGGCGGGGTAGTTGGATGAAAATACATAACATTCTAGTATCATTAGCATGTTGTACATTTATAAATATGGCCATGTGTATGTCGGATGATGATGGTGAGGACTCCGAATTGAGCAATAAAAAGCCTGAGAATTTCGTTGAATATCAACGAGGTCTTCGCCAAACAGCTTTAATAGACACGACTATATCGGCACGACTAAGAAATGACTCTGTAAAATATACCGTTAGTTCTAACGTTCGAGTCACAGAAAATGGCAAGGAGCTATGGAAAGGTAGACCAACGTATTCCTTATTGTTTCACACTGACGAACGAAAAAATAATAGATACGTCGATTGCACCATGGATATTTATCAGGGCGTAGAAAGAGAGGAACAGGATTTTGACGATGAGTTTTATCCGTCCCGACATCATCAAAAGCGACTAGAATGTTTTATCCTACGATATGATTTTTTGAGAAAACTAACATTACCTGCAAACACAGGTCTTTTAGTTACCAGAACTTATTTCAAAACTCCCCTTGATGATATGCTGGGTAGCAAGACCTGGGTTGAGGAAATACTGGGTAGGGAGGAACGTTTCACAACAGACGAGGTCCGCCAATTCCTAAAGTCGATACAACGTGATAAGTCTATGACAACTCTCCAATTTGAGGATGAGCCATTTAGTAAACGGATAACTAATCCTAAAATTGATTTCATATCACATTCACGGCAGGTACTAGAAGATGAAACCAATGAGTGGGTACGAGAGCGCGAGGACCAGAATCAATTTGAAAAAACTACAATTTAGCGATACACTAAGGAATATTAGAATTATCATACCCGTAAAGTCATAGATTTTAAGGATTTATCATGTCAGTAACGCAATTCAAAAAAAGCAGAAAAAAACGCAATAGAAAACACGGCTTTTTTGCCCGTATGGCTACTCGTCATGGTCGCAAGATTATGAACCGTCGCAGAGCTTCAGGTAGAAAACGCCTCGCAGTTCACGGCTACTAAGACTTATCAATGCCGCGTAGTGCCCAAACTATTTCCCATTTCTCTCCTAAAGAAATTTCACAGCTATTTAAGAAAGCCCGGCGCGTCCTCACGCATCCGGGCCTTCATATTTTGGTGGCACCCGCCAACCAGTCCTTGGGCCGTGTCTTGGTCGTTACCAGCCGCAAAATTGGCAATGCCCCTACCCGCAATAAAATCCGGCGCCAACTTAAGGCTATTTTCTATGAAGAAAAGTTATATGAAAAAGGGGCCGATTGCGTCGTCATTGTGAAACTAGGGGGACCAAATCTTGACTTTCCACACCTCAAAGAGCTCCTGCTTAAGGCATTCGCTATTTATGCAACTACTCAAACACATCCCTCAACTGATCGCCAAGCTTCTTAGTTTTATGATCATGGGCCTGCGCCCATTGTTGGGGCCAGCCACCTGCCGATTTCCCATTTCATGTGGTGAGTTTGCAGTACAGGTGTTACAAAAAAAGCCTTTGTATAAGGCCGCTTGGGCCATCATACAAAGGCTTTTAGTTTGTATTTCTGTGCGAAAATCTTAATGTATTTTATTTTATTTTGTCCCAGATGTACTTGAGCTAGCACTTGCAGTAGATTTTTGTCTAATGACTTGCAAAATATTATTTATGTCTTTAAGTTTTGCACTGAGTCTACCTTCCCATTCACCGAGTGTTATGCTTTTTTGGAGTATTTTATCTGTCAGTTTTGGAATATTCGACGCCTGCAATTGTTTGAGCGTACCTTTCAAAAAACAATCATACTTCATTTTCGCTGCTCTGTTAGCAAAGGAGTACCCAATTTGTCGAATTGCCCATAATTCCACGTCATCATCCCTTTTTTCTGATTTCAACTTATCAATTGTTTTCCTAACAGTATCCAAGTCAGCAAAGTCATTTAACCCAAGATACTTATAATAATCCCTGGTACCAATTTGTTCATCAGGTTTGCGGAACCTATTTGCTATATTTATGTTAGCAATATATGTGTCTTCGACTTCCTTCTCAAAATTCGGCGATGTGCGCGACCACAATTCTTGTGCTATATTCTTAAGATCTTTAAGTTTCTCGATGGTATTAATAATCGAAGCGCACACTAATGCTAACTCACCAACGTTCAGTGGTTCCACTTTCTTATTTTCTATATTACCAAAGACCTTTTCCATTCCTTCAAGTTGAGCAACATCATCATCATACTCAGTTACCTGATTATCGGTTACTGTTTCAACTGAACTTTGAACCTGCTGTTTTTCCAAAACTTGAACAGTAACACTGAGCGCACTCATAGCGGTTTTAAAGTCGGAAAGTCCATATTGAAATGATAGTGGAAGATCTTGATAGAAGATGTTTGGCGAAATTTTAAAATCCTGAGGCGACGTAGGTTGCAAACTATCTTGCTCCTCAGCTTGTTCTATTTGTTTATTTCCTGCAAGTCCTGATTTTTGTGTAGATGACGAACCCGCATTCTTTGAATTCATTGCATGAACATTGGGTATTAGCAATACCAATAGGGTAATACTAAACCCATAGAACACCTGCTTTATACTATTTTTCATAATATCTCCATATATAAAAATACCTCTTAATATACAACTTTCATGTATAATTCTATCATAAAAATACAAGTTGTCAATTATGAGAGATTTGCATTTTATAGATATGGGAAAATACTCATATGGATTAGGGCTTTATAACCCTATTCTGGGTGAGATTAGTAAAAATTTATAGGGTTGCATTTCAGCGATTTGTGAACATTCTATTTGTTTTTATCAGAGACATCATCTGTATGATCCGGTGAGCAACAACAATTTTTAATTACGATTTTTCCATGTGCTGCTGCTACATAAAGATTAGTTAAGGCAACACCTGCTAAAATACCAGCTGTGGGATTGACACCACAACTATTCTGATTACAGGTATTTTGAGGGGTATAAAATAATGCAAATGCTGATCCTAAACCTGATGTCATAGCCACACCACCGTGAAATAGCACCTTACTTAATGCCTGTTTTGTTGAAATTTGACGCTGTGGTGGTTGCGCAAAACAGACATCAGAGAGAACAACTATGGTCATGAGCAATACTATGTGTGGGAACATTTTTTTCATACAGATACCTTTCTCTTACTAAAACAACTGACATGTTAAAGGTACTTGGGGCAAGCAGAAAAAATCGAGAGATTAACCTTCGTTGTCAGAATTAATAGCATCTGAATCATCTTGATGTAGGTAGTTCGTGAGCGCGATGGTTCCATTACGGATTGCGATAGCGCCACTCATGAGAGACAGCGCACCGTAATATAACCATTTGCCACTTTCATGCACACTTTTGGCGTTTGCAGTGGTAGTACAGTGAATCCACTGGCACACAGTAACACAGCCTGTGAGTGTAAAAACAACACCATAAGCAGCGGCTTCATGTAATGGTTTTTTCCAATCACGGTGATCTTCAGAATTTAGTTGGATCGTATTATTTCGAAGTCGCTCGCGCAACACCTCAGTGTGCGGCAGCGGTTTACCATGGGAACTGCTACTGATGATGGTAAACATCATAAAAAAAATAAACTGTGCTTTAACTTTTGGCATGTTCACTTGTCTTTCTGATTTTTAGGCTGAGCATCATCTTTTACTGCATCTTGCGTAAACAGATAATATTTGAGAGCCGCCGCACCATTGGTTAATGCTGCAAAACCATTTAATAAACTTGTTACGGCTAAACCACCGAACGCACCATTATCCAATACTTCTCGCTTTGGGTCATACGCACATAAGGCTAAACATCCTGCTAATAATGAAACGCTACCAAACATATAGGCATTGTTAAGTGGCCCCTTCCACGATGACTTAGCTTTGGGTTGGGCGATGGAAATAGATGAAAAAAGTATTGTCATGGTGAAAAACACCGCATAACAATTAAAGGTTTGCATCGCTCACTCCTTTACATCAACAAAGCAAAATCCACCAGATACACTGAGTGAGCATTCACATTTATAACAATTCACTCGCCAATTTACTGAGCTCACTGCGTTCGCTGCTTTCAAGATACACTGATCCGAACATTGCTTGGTCTTTAAACCGCTCACTGGCTACCACAAGTCCATTACTGCTGAAATCTAAATACGGCGAGTCGATCTGGTATGGATCACCGGCCAAAATAATTTTGCTACCTTCACCCACACGAGTGATCAATGTTTTAACTTCATGCGGTGTTAAATTTTGCACTTCATCAATAAGAATATATTGATACGGAATTGAGCGCCCGCGCATGTAGGTTATTGCTTCCAAACTTAAGCGCCCTTTTTGAATAAGATTATCAACACTTCCTAAACCACCACGAATATTCTGATGACGGTACCGTTCTTTTCTGTGTCCTCGTTGATATCCGCCCTCCCCTTCGCCCGTTGTAGCTTCCTCCAAATGTTCTGAAATCGCTGCATGGTGCACAATAAATTCGATATTGTCATGAATCGGCAACATCCAGCTGTGTAATTTTTCTTGAATATCACCGGGCAGGTAGCCGATATCACGACCCAATGGCACCACCGGGCGAGAGACCAGAATTTTTTGATAATCATCATGAATAAGTACTTGATGCAAACCAGCAAGCAAGGCAAGAAATGTTTTTCCTGTTCCCGCAGGTCCAAACAATGTGACTAACGTAACTTCTTTATCAAGCAATAAATCAAGTGCCATGAGCTGTTGAGGGTTGCGCGCTTGCAAAGGCCAGGCAAATTTTGGTTGATGCACTTCTTTGAATTTTTTCGAGCCTAAATATCGAAATACACGATAGTTGTGCTTATTACTTTGACTTTCGAGCAACACAAATTCGTTTTTGTTCAGCTTGCGTTGCTCAAGAACTTCCTGCAATCCTTCAGGGAATTCTCCTTTAAGTTGCACAGAAGCGCCCGTCGCTCGAACCCAGCCATGATAAAATGCTTCTTCGCTTACTTTGTCTTTGAGATAATCCTGAGCATCGATGCCCAGAACATTAGCTTTCACCCGCGCATTTAAATCTTTACTGATAAATTCTACCGCTTGTCCTTGTTCTTTGAGCAAAAGTGCCATTGATAATATTTCATTATCAGGAGAATTAAATGACAAGAAAGGGGAGCGTTTTTGTGTGAGATCGGGAAACAAAACTTGTACATAACCACCATTGTCAAGCTCGACACCATCACGCAATGAACCACGGGAACGCAACTCATCAAGATACCGAATAACTGCGCGCGCATTGCGGCCGCGATCCGAAGTTTCTTCTTTTAATTGATCAAGTTCTTCCAGAACCGTAATAGGCAAAGCGATACAAGATTTTTCAAAAGCAAAGAGTGCTTTGGGGTCATACACTACAACATTGGTGTCGATGATATATATCTTCTTGCAATCCATTACGCGCCTTTTTTTAAACACTTTTTTGAATTTCATGCCTCTTATTACTGAACAAACGTTATGGAGAGTAACATAGCAGACACAACCATGCAAACAACAATAGTATCTTTCGCTATAAAAGACCGTTCCGTGCAGATTTTTTTGGTTGCAATCTTGACAGAAAGACTATTTTCGATAAAAATTGATGCGACAAAATTCATATAACATGATCACGTTTAGGGGAAACATGATGTTCCGACACTATTCTAAAACTACCCTGCTTATTGCTGCTCTCGCATTATCCATAAATCTGGGTGCAATGGAATCTACAAAAAGAAGTTGGGAAGCTTTGGGAAAACTGCCTGATGCTATTGCATCGATTGAAGAATTATCTAATTTACTCACAAACTTTCTCAAAAATCCTATTGTTAATAATGAGGCAATGAATGCACTTGTAGCTAAAGTTGATGGCTTGGCAACATCTGCACAAGTTACCGAATTAGCGTCCAAACTTGAAATCAATAACCGCCAAGCAGCTGAGCTCGTGGCGCGCTTGAAAAAATATGAGTACTATACAACACATGCCGTCCTTGCTGTTGGCGTTATTGCCAGTGCTTATGGTGCCTGGAAACTCGGCTGGTGGTTAAAGACTGCCTGGGAGACCAAAAAACAGCAAAAATCGGTAAAAACAGCTTAATTTTAACGATATACCCTGAAAATCATTAACCCGCCGTAAAAAGCGGGTTTTTTAATACCTTCAGGTTTTTTGTAAACGTATCCTCCCCTGAAAATATAACCCTAGCTTACCCTATTGACAGACTGAATTTAATGCTATAGATTAGTAATAATAATAATTGTAACAAAATGGAGGTTTTATTATGTTACGTTCTACTTATTTGAACCTGTTAGTTATGGGTTCGTTATTGGGATCCCAGGCAGTTAATGCTGCTGATTCAATGGGTGATGCAGTTAAGATGGCATACAATGATGCCAAAACTGCTGCAAAAGATGTGGTTGTTGCTGAAGGTACCTATTATGTTGATAAGGGTGCTGATATCCTTGGCACAGCAAAACACAACCTGCGTACCAGACCATTAAACAGTCTTGCTAGTGGTATTACAACTACCACGAGCTTTTATACTACCCTGAAAGATATGCTGCAACCTAAATGGCAAGCATTTACCTCTTGGTTTAATCTTTCCGATTCATGTAATCCAGCTACTGCAGAAAATCTGATTACGGTGCCTGGCGAGGATGCGGTTAAAGCTGTTGCTACAGCCATGACTCCTGAAGAATTTGCCAAAGCAATCTCAACATCAGACGCTACTAAAGCTGTGCAAAAGTTCGGGTCAGATGCAACTAAGACTGCGCAAGAATTCGGCAACAAAATTATGGCAACAAAAACGGGCATGGAACTAAGCAATGATATTACTTCTCTTGCTAATCATGTTTCGCAAGTGTCACAACAAATTTCTAAGTCTGCTAAGAATGCGAAAAAATATACATCACCTTGGGAAAGAGTTCCTTTAACTCCAGAAGCGCAGAAACTTGTTGAAGACACAAAGCAACTTGTTACGAATGTTGCATCTTCAGCAACAAGATCAACGCAAAATGCTGTTGAGTCATGCACTGATGAAATGTCTGAAGCATGTCGAAATAAATGTCAGCAAACAGCCACTAAAGAACTACGAGAAAAATTCCTTAACAATGATGTCAAGAACAGCGTAAATGACACCATGTGTTGCACTGGAATCACCAACGTAAATGACGTTATACATGCAGTAGTTGGCGCCGCTGTGATCTCAGCAGGCATCTATGGAACTTACACACTTGGTTCTAAATTATGCTCATGGCTGTACAATAAATATTACAGCACACCAGTGAAAGAAGAGCAAAAGCAACAGTAAACTGCATAAGTTTCACTTATTGAGAAATGAGAGGTCCGCTCCTACGAAAATAGGGCGGACCTTTTTGTTGCTCGCAATCCAATACTTTTCCTGTGTTACAAACCTGTTATACTGGCTTCATAGATTATTACTAAAATAAGGACATATGGTTCGACTATGCTCACCACGAACGGATGATTTTATACTCTCGATAATAGTAATTCCTTCCCGCCATAAAGTTATTTTTTTGTGTCGACAGGAACCATAATCTGACAATTTTCTAGAAATCTCCCGAACTGAAAAATTTTTATCCGTTCGTGGTGAGCACAGTCGAACCATAAGTCCGAATAATACCAGAGGAAGCCCTATGAAGAACAAATACTCCCTTGCAGAACTGCGACACTCAACAGCCCACCTCATTGCCCATGCGGTAACTGAACTTTTCCCTCACACGCTGTTGACTATAGGGCCAGCAACTGAAGAAGGGTTTTTCTACGATTTCTTACCAGAGCGCAATTTTAAAGAAGAAGATTTGCCCATTATTACGCAGCGCATGCAGGAGATTGTCAAGCGCAACATACCACTCACACACCGTGAAATATCAAAAACCGAGGCTCGTGAGATTTTTAAAAACAATCCTTTCAAGATGGAGCTTATTGATCAAATCCCTGGTGACACCGTAGGGCTTGCAGAACAAGGCGATTTTTTTGATCTGTGTCGTGGCGGCCACGTGGCTTCGACCGGAATGCTCGGTAACTTTAAACTACTTAATATTTCTGGATCGTATTGGCGTGCTGACAGAAATGGCCAGCCACTACAACGGATTTCCGGTACTGCGTTTTTTACCGCAGAAGATCTTGCCGATTATGAACGCCGGGTGCAAGAAGCAGAAATGTATGATCACCGCCGTCTGGGTAAACAACTTGATTTATTTTCATTCCATGATGAAGGTGTTGGATTCCCCTTCTTTCATCCCAAAGGCAAAAAAATCATCAATATACTTACCCAATATTTACGTAAATTACTTGAAGCTGACAACTACCAAGAAATTTCAACACCAATTATGCTGAGCGACGAACTCTGGCGCCGATCAGGGCATTATGCGCATTACAAACAAAACATGTATTTCTGCAACATTGATGATACAACATATGCAATTCGCCCCATGAACTGCCCCGGAGCGATTTTGGTCTACAAAAATCGCCCGCGTTCTTATCGTGAATTACCACTTAAATTTGCTGAATTTGGTCTGGTACACCGTCATGAACTTTCGGGCGTGCTCCATGGTCTTTTACGGGTACGCGCATTTACCCAAGATGATGCGCACATTTTTTGCACCGTAGATCAAATAGAAACAGAAATAGGCAAGCTCATTGCCATGATCTTCAAAGTTTTTAAACATCTTGGATTTGAAAACATACAAATGGGTTTATCAACAAGACCCGAGAAATCCATAGGCAGTGATGAACTATGGGAAAAAGCAACCCAGGCATTAATAAATGGTCTTAAAAAAGCAAATTGTCCGTATATTATTAATGAGGGCGACGGCGCTTTTTACGGCCCAAAAATAGACTTTTTAATTGAAGACTCAATGAAGCGCAAATGGCAATGCAGCACTATTCAAGTCGATTTCTTCCAACCGGAAAATTTTGATTTAAGTTATATTGCACCAAGCGGCAAAAAAGAACGCCCCGTCATGATTCACCGCGTAATTTACGGGTCTCTTGAGCGACTTTTTGCCGTATTACTTGAACATCATAAAGGAAATCTTCCATTCTGGGTGTCACCAGTACAAGCACGCATTTTGACCATCACCGATGAGCAAAAAGAATATGCGAATACGCTTTTGGCTAAACTGCAAGCCGCTGGCATTCGTGCGGAACTTGATGAAACGGGCGAACAACTTGCGGCACAAATCAAAGCTGCGCAGCTTGATAAAATTCCATGGATGCTCGTGATTGGTAAAAAAGAAGTAGAGAATAATACCATCACCTTGCGTAATCGCGATGGCAAACAAGAATTTGGATTGACACTAGAAGCTATTCTTGAGAAAGCGCATACGTTAAACAACCAATAAATTTTACCCGAGGAAATTTCATGAAAAAAACATTAGTACTAATAACTTCGGCATGGTGCATCGTCACCCAACTTTTTTGCATGGACGATAAGCCACTAGGGATTAAAAAGTTACACACGTTTCCGAAGTTAACAACATATGACCTAACGAATGCCGTAAATACGGCGCTGGTAAAACCAGAAGAATGGACGTCTGCAAATGTTCAATCAGAGATGACAGAGGATGGAGGAAGCAAGCTAGGTGTTTACCTAAAGAGAAAAGATGATAGCAGTGATGCCTGGATAACGTGCAGATTGAGCAAGGATGATAATAAAACAACTCTTCTGAGTTTTAAGCCTGTCCAACGTCAAACTTCACCTATCGTAATGCAACACGTAAACTCAATCAATGGGCCTAAATATTTTTGCATGTCGATGGTAGATGATTACTCTGTATGGACATTTAGTCCCGCCGATAAAATTACCTTTGGTGGCAGTTGGACTTCTGCTAGTCAAATGACCGTATTAGCTGCAGTGATCAATCATCATTTAAAAGATAGCTTTGACGAGCAGCAAAAAAAATAACTAACGCGAATTCGGGATAAGGAAATTTTTTCAAATCCGGTCATGTGGTTCGACTAAGCTCACCATGCTCGGGATTGAGGTGAGGCTCCCCTGAGCCTGTCGAAGGGTGATTTGCGTAGCAAATTGTATCGAACCATAAGTCCGAATTAGGAATGATCCTTCGATACACCTCGCAAAGCTCGGCACTCAGGATGACCGGACCTAATAGCTTTGACGAGCAACAACAAAATAATCAGTAAAACAAAAATCCCCGACACACATCGGGGATTTTTATTACTACGTCGCAACTATTGCTCTTGTCATACAACATTTCCTACGTTGGTATTTGATTTTTAATACACACGTAGTTGTAGGGGTTGTATGAATGTGCGTAAACAATTATTTTTTGCCTATCTTGGTGCATGCTGTGGTGCCAGCATGTTTTGCATGGAAAAAAAAATAACATTCAGAGCATCAACATGTGATGATTTTACACACTATAAACAACATGTTGGAGAAGACCTAACCTTCTGCAGTCATCCAGATTTCTTGACGGGTCAAAATGCTCTTATACAGACAATTCCCCACATTGATGGAAAAGAAACCATCACTATTTTGCTTGGTGCGCATAAGTTATACAAAGAAACGATTAAATGCACACTTGGGGCGGATGAAAAGAAAAAATTAGTCGCGGTAGAAATAAAACCTCAGGAAGAGAGCACCAAGGGAATTACCAAGTGGCAAAGCAATCCTGAAAATATCATTACATTTCCTACCTATGTAGTTTCAAAACATAGAATGCAGTTACTGACTGAAGTTCTTAATGCATTTTTGAAACGTGAATTTGAGCAGAAGAAGAGTGAATAGGAATGGATCCTGAAACAAGTTCAGGATGACATCGGGGTAGATCATGTCACGAGGTGTACTCAAAAAAACTTTAACTATGAAAATTTCCTTCACGCTTGTCGGTGGCATGTAGCATCACCCGCCCCGGCTTCCTGCACCTGCTTACGGTGGATGCGTACATGCCCTTCGACAAAGCTCAGGATAAACTCCCTCCGCAGCAGTAGAAGGCGCCTGCCCGCCGAAGCTTGCCGAGCTGGAAGGCCCGGATAAGCGAAGGCTGGGAGTGTGCACCATACAAGCGTTGAGGAGATTCCAAAGGGGAACTCCTTTGGTGTCCATCGCTAAGGGTGACAAGACCCTTAGCAAAAAAGCTTCTCCTTAATATACCCATCAACCACTTCCTCTAAAATCGTCAATGGAGCCATACCAAGTTTAAGCACCGCATTATGAAAATCGCGAATATCGAATTTAGTGCCTAATATTTTCTTCGCCTTCTCTCGCAACTCAAGAAATTTAAGCTGACCAATTTTATACGAACACGCTTGGCCTGGCAGCACAAAATAACGTTCAACCTCGGTAACTACACTTGGATGTTCCATACCCGTGATACGTTCCATATATTCAATCGCCTGCTCCCGTGACCAGCGTTTTTTATGAATTCCCGTATCAACCACTAAACGCACGGCACGCATAAGTTCATCTTGCAAGTGTCCTAATTGCGCATACTGCGAAGAATAAAATTTATGTTCATACGCAAGCTTTTCTGTATACAACGCCCAGCCCTCAATGTACGCATTATATCCTTCACCTAATTTGCGCAACACTGGCATATCGGCAGCTTGTTGGATAGCAATTTGGAAATGATGACCCGGTTCCGCTTCGTGAATCGCCAGTGTTTCCATGCCAAACAGTGGAATCTCATTCAAACTACGCAAATTAACGTAGAACATTCCTGGACGGGAACCGTCAAGACTTGGTCCACAATAATAAGCACCTGCCACGCCATCTTCTTCATGTTGTGGCACAGCCTGGATAGTTACTGGCGTCGGAGGCAAAATATCAAATAATGGATAGAGTTCTTTTTGAGCACGTTCAACAATTTTCCTGAAATCTGCAAGACATTGCGCACGCCCTTCTTCAGTTTGCGGATAATAAAATTCCGGTCTTTTTTGTAACTCGTACATCATCTGACCAACTTCTTTGGCATCGTCCACAATACCTACAAGTTCAAGAATGCTGCGCATCTCATTCGTTATTTTTTGCACTTCCAGCAAACCAATCTCATGAATTTCATCCGCAGACAAATTGGTCGTCGTATGATGTTCAAGCATGTAGGCATAATAGGCATCGCCATCAGGCAATGCCCATACCCCGTTGTTTTCTGCGACTTCATGCAATTCTGCACAATAGTCTTGCAGCTGCTGGAATGCCGGCAACACGTTGGTTTGCAGGATTTTTTGCGCTTGTAAAACATATTTCTTTTTATCTCGCCAAGGCAAGTCCATGCTATTGAGAGCTTTCGCCAGGGTCTGATAGAAATAACTTTGCGTAACATCGGCAGAAATTGTTTTGCTCATGCTCTGCATGACGCGCTCAAGCGTAAATGCTGGGGGAACTATGCCAAGTGTTTGTTGATATTCCATGAGTTCAATAGTTTGTTGTAGTTGAGTAGGAATTTTGGCAAGCCGCGCAAGATAATTTTCAACATCTTGCCGTATCTCAAGCTTGTGATCCCGGGTGAATAATCCACCAAGATCAGCCAAAACGCCAAACATTTGGTTTACGACATAATCATGAAATAGAAAAGATTCGCCACGGGCAAGATGATTAAGCATCCAAGAAAAAATGTTGTAGGTGACTTTTTGATCGTACGTAAGATTGTTGCCTGCATAGCGCTCTAATAATTTCACGCACAATTTGCGTTCATTAAAATTTTGTATGCGGATCTGTGCAGAAACATCATTGAGATAGGCATTGTGGTCACGAATACCAATCGCTTCAAAAAGAGACGTATTGCTGAGTCCTTGCGGATCGCGCGCCACAAAGACTAAAAATAGTTCATCAAAAAAAGCATCGATATCATTAAAATCGATTTCTTTTCCTTCATAGGGACTATCAGATTTGATTGCGGCAACAATTTTGAGCGCTTCTTGCCTATTATTTTTGGCAATTTCCGTAAGAGCTCGCCAATAAAGGTCCGCATTGTGTTTGTCGGCAAATAATTTGCCCGAATCTGCCGCACGGCGATAAATGGCAGGACGGGAAATAAGGTCAGAAATCTGGATATTCAACATAAGAGCAAAAATTACTAAAGGGTTGAAATAGCGCATCAAAAAAGCTCCTTTTTTTACTCATGATTTTTAGATATGTAAACAGTCTATAGAGCGCACATTGTTTGGGCAATTTTTTACTTATGTTTCGCTGAAAAACGCAAGAAATTACGCTTTCTGCTTCCTTTTTTGTTGGACAAGAACGATAAAAAAGCCTTTTTTATCGTAAAATACGCCAATTTTTACAGCAATCATTGATTTTATGAATTTACAAGTAGTAATATTGTAATGAAATAAAATTTTTATTCTTGGCTTTGTAAAAAGGTAGTTATGGTGAAAAAGTATCTGTTTTTGGGTTTTCTTGCAGGAACTAACCTGTTTGCCGTGCAAGAAATTTATATCAGCGGACTAACAATTGCCTGCAAAACATTGCACAATGTGCGTACAAAAGGGGATTTTGAAATAGGCAGCCCTTTGCAATTTAAGTACATGACGCAACAATCCGGATCGTGCCTTATTAGTTTTACCCAAAGCGAATCCGCTCAAGGTAGCGCAAAGATAGTTTTGCTAACTCCAGCAGAAAGAGGAAGCGGCAAAACACCGGCTGATTATGGGTATGCCGGCAATTTTCAATTCATGTATGTTACGCCATATCCAAATGCAAAAACCATGCAAAATTATTATAGAGCCTTCGTCGATTATGGTGATAATCCAGAGATTAAAAAAATATTAGAGGCGTTAAAAGTACCCCGTCATGCAGTAACCAAAGAGGAAGAAGCCAAATTACAGACTAAGGCTCCCGCAAGCGATAAAGACATGACAAGTTTAGGCGCTAAATTCTAACAACGCTTCATTAAATTCACCCCTATATAAAAGCCCAATTGTGTATCCCCCTACACATGGGCTTTTTTTGTTGCTCAATGTTAGTTTTTTGCAATTAATTATAATAAATATATATTAAATTTATAATAATTATTATGTTGTAATTTTTTAGGGGGAATTTATATGAAATTGCTTATTAATCTAACTATCGGTCTTTTAATATTCAGCCATGTGAATATTGTTGGTGTCCTGCATGAAGAACAAAAAACGGCTATCAGAGATATGATCGATTTTGCTATGATTATGTGTCGAGGCGGAACCTGTGGCTGGCACTGTGATCCCAGACCGTTTCCCGTAGAATCATGTTTTTCTACTCTAGCAAAAAAAGCTACTAATACCGCAGATCCAGAAATAACATTACACCAAGATGCCCAAAAATATTGTTTAGCTCATTTTATATGTGCTTCATTGCCATTTATCCATACTGATGGTGATACTAAAATTTCCAACGATATTATCACAGCTATCAGTTTATCAGGCAATATTGATTTCAATGAACACTATAATATTTGGGAAAACAACGGTCATTATGAGCCATTGGCTGGATATCTGGAAAAGCTTGATGCTGAAACAAAAATGAGGACGCTCAGATTAATTGATGATTTGTCATTCGGTGAGCATATTTTGATAATGGCATACAGCTTTAAGGCGTATCAGTTAGTTCAATTTTTATTAGATACGATACAAACTAACAATTTAAGGAAATTCGTATTAGATACAAATAATACGATGAAAGAACAAAATTTTCTTTTTCCAACTAACGATTCTCAAAAAAATCTTGAAAATCTGAGAACAATATTGCGCATGCTTGATACAAAAAAATTGCCTAAATTTATCATAAATAGTGCTTCTAAGTAAGATCAATTAACATTAGCGCCGTCTCTTTACGCCAATTTTGGGACACAAATCAGAGATTGCGCATTTTGAACAAAATGGAGAAATAGGAACACAGATATTCTGCCCCCACATGACCAGCAGATGATTATAATCAATCCAATACTTGGCAGGCAAAAGCTCTTTTAATTGCTTCTCGGTTTCTTGCGGAGTTTTAGAGGTAACCAACCCTAAGCGGTTAGAAATACGATGCACATGAGTATCAACGCACAAGGCTGGTATGCCAAACCCCTGTCCTAAGACCAAATTGGCCGTTTTTGGCCCTATACCTTTAATAGATACTAGCTCGTCCATGGTGGCTGGTACATTGCCCCCAAATCGATCAATGAGATCTTTACTGACCGAATGGAGCTGTATGGCTTTGCGGCGATAAAAGCCAACAGGGTAAATAAGGGAAGCAAGTTTTGGAATGGGGATTTTGAGGATTTCTTCTGGAGTTTTGGCGACTTCAAATAATTTAACGGAAGCAGGTAAAGAAACAGTATCGCGAGTACGTAAGGAAAGGAGGCAACTGATGAGAATAAGGAATGGGTCACGACCAAACTGTTTTACTATAAAAACAGAGGCAGGCTCGACCATATTTTTGGTTGCTTGGCGCAGGATAGTTATAATCCTTATCGCTCGGGCTTCTTGGTCAAGACCTGCCACAGATTTCTTCATTACGGGTAAGCATTTGGTGAAACCTATTGCTTATGATAAACTGATGCTTATGCACCACCTGGAGGTGCTACTGATAAAACAATGACAATAACTGCTACCAGCTTGCCAAATAGTTTGTGAAATGAAGTTATTCGAGAATTTTTAACCATAGGTACTCCTTGAATTAAACATGATAAATTAATGGTTTAAATAATTGTATAATTGGTATATATAATTACTTGAACAATAATTATTATAACAAAGTAAGTATAAGCATAGCGTTTAGTAAAAGTAATGGCAATAAACTATGATAAATTTTATTAAAGACATCACTCTTTCGTTAGAATATTTCATTGGAAGTTATCCAATTGTGCTCATCACTTCTTGCATCGCATTTGCGTTCAAAATTTTTATTGCCAGCAACCTGATCTTTAAACTTAAAAAATCTAACAACAGTCCTGCTTTCCGTTCATGGATCCTCTTAGTGGTCATGGTTATTAGCGCAAGTTTTGTCGATCTTTCGTGGATCATAAAAATGACTAAAGAAGTGTTCTTGCCTTCTTTAGATAGAAAAGTTGTTCTATTTTTTATACGAATAGCATGGGGCTTCATCGCAATTCAATATTTAGCATTATCCCTCTTCATTAAAAGCCTTCTTGAAAAAAATTATAAAATAAAAAAAGTTGATCTCATCCTTTCCATCGGCAACATTTGCATGTTCCTATTTTTTATTGGACTGGCAATATACGATCATAACTGTCCGTCAATGGAGATGAGACCTATCATAGAAGCAATAATACAAAAAATAGGCTTCACGTATGTACTTGCAAACTTAGCTTTTTCAAGCCTTGTTTTTGGCATCAAAATAATGAGATCCCATGAGTTGCCGAGAATTTTACGCAATCAGCTGAAAATTTTCTTGCGACTTTTGATAGCGCCTATTATTGTTTCCGAATTCATTCAAATTTACCCGTTCGATTTTGCCCTAACCTGGATTACCAATAACTATACGGTAGTGACTTTAACTGCCTTGCTACTCACTTATACTATCTATCATTGTATGCGCAAAGTTATGGGACTCCGGTTCCTGAATTTCCAAAAGCAGGTTGAACTTCCTATCCATTTTAATTTTATTAAAGACTTTAAGGGCGTTCTTGAGCAGCTCAGCTTGGTCACCACTACTAAAGAAATTAACCACATTATCCAAAACTTTTTTAAAGAAGCATTCCACATTCCGCCAAACAGAACGCGCTTGTATATCCGCAACCTTGATGTAAGTAGCGGCAACACAAATCTGCAAGACCTTGCGCGAGAAGCGGTGATTGTTGAAAATTTCATTAATGCTCACACCGGCACCTGCTCCGTTAATCTGGTTCTACAAAAAACGAAAATATTAATCACCGATGAACTTGCATTCAGCAATTTTTATGAAGAACAAGCAGATTACCAAAAATTACTTACGTTCCTGGAAAGCATTAATGCCGACATTTTTATTCCTATTCATGAAGGGCAGGTCATTATTGCCTACATTATTGTTGAACGCTATGCGCGCATCGGCAGCTCGCCACATGGCAATGATTTATATAGCAATGTTGAACAAGATCAGATACAGGTATTTGCCAGTTATTTAGGCAATATTATTAACTTGCTCCAGCATCGCAACCTGCACTCGCTTATTCAGCTAGAAAAAGAACTCAAAGAAGAGCTGTTCCATAAACACCAAGAAATTAATCAGTACAAAGAAAGTATGCGGCTGTTTTTGAACCACGCACAAGATGAACGCAAAATTGGCATCATGTTTTATAAAAACCGTTCATTTGTATTTGGCAACCAAACCGCCAAAGAAATGGTGGGCATCAATGTCAACACACATCAAGGTCATCCTATTTCAAAAATCCTTAAAGAGTTGGCTCAGCAAGTGTTGGAATACAAGGCACCGCAACTTATGTTTGCTCATGATGCTGCCGGCAACAAACTGGTGCTTTCTGGCATCCTTAATTTGGAACAAAATAACGTCATCATCACCTGCTATTATCCTGAAGTTTCCGATCTCATTAAGCGCAAAATTGATCTGCTCAAAGATCCAACCAAGTGGGATTATCTACTATATTTAGAAACGACACAGTCGGGCAAACTGATCAATCAACTTATTCCGGGATCCGGTGAAATATTGCTGAATTTTAAAATTGAGCTGCTTAAAATTGCGCTCAGCAAAAAGGCAATCTTGCTCAATATGCCTGACGAGGATTTAAAAGCGACCGTTGAATTGTTGCATCATGTGAGTCTGCGAGAAAACTTGCACATGTTGACCTTGCAAGGCCCCAGCAAGAATATGGACGTGGCCATTAAACTATTTGGCATCAACCCGATTTTTGGTATGAACACCGAAGGCAACGTGCCATTACTTGAAAAACTCAATAATATCGGGACACTATTTATAGAAAATATTCATTATCTCGACCTTGAGACACAGGAATATTTGGCAGAATTTATGAAATATGGTGTGTATCGGGTGTTCAAAAGTGATCAAAAAGCTACGAGCAATGTGCGCATCCTCTGCTCAACTACGCTGAATCTGCAGAACCTTGTACAAGATGGCAAATTCTTCCAAGCATTATTTAATGAGCTTAAAGCAACGAGCCTTGTTATGCCATCACTGCTTACTTTACCAGAATCTGAGCTCAGTGATCTTACCGTCGGCCTTACCGAACAAGCCATCAAAACAAATACGTTCAAAAATCTGCTTGAACTCACTGACAAAGAAACTAAACGTCTCTTGGATGCCCGCCCTGCAAGTATTTCAGAACTACGCACCAAAATTCAGCAACTGCTTATTAATAAATCAAAGAAAAATCAGATATATCAAGAATCTGAATTTGATCCTGCCTATGATATTACCGATCCAGAATTGGCCGAAGCAGCCCGCCTTGGCAAGTATGCACTGAAAGATCCGCGCATCATGTCATTGCTGTGGAGCAAATTTAATAATCAGAATAAAATTGCAACCTTCTTGGGCGTCAATCGGTCTTCGGTGAATCGCCGATGCAAAGAATATAATTTGCTATAAAAATAGCCGCTGAAATATGCGGCTTTTTTTTGTATGGTGCACTTATCAAAAGCATGATAGAAAGATTAAGTTTCAAAAATTAGATAGTTCCTTATTGCCTCAATCGTTCTCTCTGAAATTCCAGTATTTTGCACAAAAGAATCAACATCAAAATCCATCGCTCTAATTTTTTTGAATAATTCTTTTGCTACCTGCTCTACTTTAAGATAGCTTTCTTCATCACTAATTTCTGGAAGATGTGTAACCCTTTCATCACCGAGACTCTCGCCCAACTTCTGTACAATGTACCTGAATTCCCACAGCCAAAAATACTCCTCGAGAATTTCTTTGAATTTCTGCCATGTAGTAAATTTCTCGCAAACGACAAAATCATCATTGGACGGTACAAAAAGCGGTATTTGATTGTCTTCTTTAGCTGCATCATTGCAGGTAATCTTTTCATTTACTTCTTGTCCTTGCATGTGTTTTTCCGCGATATCCGAATGTAGAGTGCGTAACACTTCAACTTCCTGCTGAATGCGGATTTCTCTAATAAAAGTTTCGGCAACTGATGTTGCCTTGTGCATCTGCTGATTTCGTGCAGTCGCATATAAGAACTCCATTAACGCAAGATCTTTCTGCTCGTATGCTTTAAGCAACTGTAAAACCAGTTGGTTTTCTGGTTTCTCTATTAACTCAGTAGAATCTTGAATATTAGAATTCACTTTATGAAAAGAAGTTAAAAGTGCAATCAATAACAACATGTTGAAAAATTCTTTCACACGAAAGTACCGAAACATAGTTTGCTTTCAGAAATATTGTTGCAAATAGCGTTTAGTAATGTCTAATAAAAAACCTACCTTAACATCGGTAGGTTTTCTATTTCATATATCTATAATTATTTTTAGTGGGCAGAGCCATCAGGTGGCCAGCGGAACATGGAACGCACGCTGGTCCAGATAGATCCCATCATTTTGAAGCATTTTAACATAAACTTCCCCTTAACAATTTGCAAGAATTTTAATACCTTACTTGCTAGGGTAGTATAATATTCCGGAATAGAAAGTGCAATAAAAAACATGCTCGATATCGTAAAAAATCTTTATACACTATTTAATTGCCCACAATTTTTATTGTTCGCTATCCTTTTTTCCGTGGGTATAAAATGTTACTTTCTTCGTCTGCTTATTCCCCAGGGGTTGCGATTTCGTGCTGCTCTTAAACCATGGATGCTTTTGCTCGGGGTAGTCATTGGTTCCATGTTTGGTGATGTTGCCTGGTTGCTTAAATTAATTCGCATATTATTTATTCCCGACATTCCCTACCCATTACTTATCACCGTCGTGCGCATTTCCTGGGGGCTTTTAATTATTCAATATCAATCACTCGGGTTTTTTATCGAAAGTTTGGCTGAGAAAGATTATCATCTCACTGCATGGCGCAAAGTACTATTTGGTATCAGTGCAGTATTTTGTTGTTACTTTTTGTTTATCGCATTTTTTGATAATAATCTCACCGATTTTTATGAACGCAATGTGGCATTACTCTTGCCTACTCATCTGGCACCATTAGAAATTCGCATGTTCCGGTATACGGTCCTCTATTTACTCAACCTCATTACGCTACCAAGTCTTTTTTTAACCATCATAAAAATCCGGCGCGAGAAACTTCCCAAAATCCTCAAAAAACAACTCAAGATTTTCATGCTCTGGTTCATGGTGCCCTATCTGATCACCGAGTTTCTCATCGCTATGCACAGCTACTATGCAAGCCTGCATGCACATACCTATTCTATTGTTGGTATCTCGACCATACTGCTTTCCTATGCCGTTTATTATTGCCTGCGCAAAGTGCTGCATCTGCGCTTCCTCAACGCTGAACAACGTATACCATCGGTAAACAATACTACCTTCATCAATGAATTTAAAAATGTGCTTGAGCAACTGAGTCATGCAACGAGTGAGCAAGAAATAGAACGTAGTGTGCAAGCGTTCTTTAAAGAAACCTTTAGCATCGGTATGCAACGCACACATCTGTATGTTCGCCCAATCCACACAGAAATTAATCACGCACATCACTCGTCTGAACGCTGTAAAACCGAAAGTCTTATTGAAAATTTCGTCACAACTTACGACACCACAAGCGCACTCGCACAATTTTTGCGCACATCAAAAGTAGTGATCCGCGATGAAATTGAGTTTAATAGCTTCTATCAAGAAGATGAGCTGAGCAAAGTATGTATCCGCGCACTTGATGCGGTCAACGCTGATGTGTTCCTGCCTATTTATCAGCAGCAAACTATTGTTGCTTATATTATTGTTGAACAATTCTCACGACCCCAAGAATTTTTTGATCTTGGTGAACGAGACCAAATGGTAGTATTTGCCAACTACTTGAGCAATGTGATCAACCTGCTGCAAAATCGCAATTTAGGGTCGCTGCTGCAACAAGAACGGGAACTACGAGAAGAATTGTACAACAAGCAACAAGAAATAAATCAATATCGCGAGTGCATGCAGGCATTCATCCGCAGTGCGCGTCAGAAAGAAATTGGCATTCTTTTTTATAAAAACCGTCGATTTATTTTTGGCAATCAGACGGCAAAAGAACTCATCGGTATCAACATCAACACGCATGAAGGTCATGCACTCACCAAAGCTATGAAAGAGCTTGCAACCCAAGTGCTCAATTACAAAACCTCCAAAACAATTTTTGCGCATGATACTGCGGGCAATAAGTTAGTCATCTCCGGCATCCTTAATCTTGAACACAACAACGTTATCATCACCGTGCATTATCCAGAAATTTCAGACATTATTCGCAAGAAAATACATCTGCTCAAAGATCCAACCAAATGGGATTACTTGCTGTATCTTGAAACAACACAATCGGGCAAATTGATCAATCAAATGATTCCTGGTTCTGGTGAAATTTTGCTTAATTTTAAAATCGAGCTGCTCAAAATCGCGCTCCACAGAAAAGCACTTATTTTGACGATTCCTGAGCAAGATCTTTTACCCATGGTTGAAATCTTGCATCATATTAGTCTGCGAGAAAATCTACAGACGCTTAACCTCACTTCAACGTCCAATCCTATTGATATTGCCGTAAAATTATTTGGCATAAATCCTATTTTAGGCTTGCGTCCAACTTCCAGCACACAACCTTTACTTGAAAAACTTAACGGCACCGGCACCCTATTTATGCACAATATTCATTTCTTAAGTCTCGAAGTACAGGAATATCTCGCTGAATTTATTAAATTCGGTTTTTATCGGATATTCAGAAGCGACCAAAAAATGAGCAGCGATGTGCGCATTATCTGTTCTACCGATTACAACCTTGATACCCTGGTACAAGAAGGGAAACTCTCTACGCACTTATTCAATGAGCTAAAAACTACTACTCTGCACATGCCATCATTGGAAACGTTGCCCGAAAGCGAGCTCAATTCGCTCACGGATGGATTCACTGAGCAAGCAATTCGCACCGATACGTTCAAAAATATTCTTGAGCTCAGCGAGCGAGAAAAAGATAAACTGATCAGTTCTCGTCCTGCGAGCTTGCAAGAACTCAAAACCAAAGTGCAACAAGTCTTGATTCAAAAATCTAAGAAAACTAATATTTATCATGAAACACAATTTGATCCTGCTTACAACATTAATACGCCAGATCTCACGCATGCTGCTCGCCTTGGCAAACATGCACTCAAGGACCCAAATATCATGGCAATGTTGTGGAACAAGTTCAAAAATCAAAATCAGATTGCGGCATTTTTGGGGGTAAATCGATCTTCAGTTAATCGGCGATGCAAAGATTATAATTTGCAGTAAAAAAATGTTGATCTCAGTTAATAACTTGTCTATTAAAATAATTATGCGAAGGATATTGTGTGGAAAAAGCACTTGTTGCAGCCAGTCTTGTTCTTTTCAGTTACTCTTCAGTGAGAACTATGATATGGGCGCACATAACACATATAAAAAATGCTTCGCCATATACGATAAGAATATTCGGAGGAGGCTACTATGACACGCCTAAAAGTGATGAGCTCCGCGGCAAGCACAAAGCAACCAACATATTCTTCGATTCGGTTCATAATAACAGTTTTTGTGTCCAAGTATGGGATTTTGATGAACAATTTACAAAGGCTGATCTAAAAACAGAGCTCAGCTATACAATTAAAGGCATGGGAGTCTATTTAGAAGCAAATAAGCAACTTCAAAACATACAAGATATGGATAATATTTCCGTCGTTGTTTCTAAAAATGGGAATGTAACTTTAGAATGAGCATACGCGAGTAAGCTATAAGGAGATGTATGCAGCACCCAGAATTTATCCAAAAAAAAGATGAATTTTTACGCTATCTCAGAGTTGAGCGCAATCTCGCATTGAACACACAACGCGCCTATGAAAGTGACCTCAATCAATTTGTTGAATTCTGGGCTCAATTATCTGAGGATGAAAAACAACATCTTTCCTGTCGCCAAATTCTTGAGCGGTATCTCATTAGTCTCTTTTACAAAAAAATCGATAAAACATCTATCGCGCGCAAGTTCTCCTGCTTTAAATCATTCGAAAAATTTCTGCGTGCTCAAGGTATTGAATTAGCACTCAAACTCACGCGACCGCGGCTTGATAAAAAATTGCCAATATTTTTAAGCATCGAAGAAATTACGCATCTGCTTGATACCGTACAAAATCATGAGCTGCCTACGCGTCGTCCCTATCGCGACAAAGCAATTTTCGAATTTTTGTATGCAACGGGAGTGCGGTGCTCGGAACTAATCAATATCACCGTTGCACATATTGACTTGCAGAATAAAACGGTACGGATTATGGGTAAAGGCAAACGAGAGCGCATCGTGCTTTTTGGTCAAAAAGCGTATGATCGCTTGCACGAATATTTTAACCATGAGCGACCACGTTTTTTGAATCCCTATGACCAATTATTCCTGAATTATCGCAATGAGCCGCTCACCAGCAGATCGGTACAACGGATCATAGAAATGTTTCGTTCCTGTCTGAAAATTCAACGCCCTATTACACCGCACAAATTGCGTCATTCGTTTGCAACACACTTGCTCAATCAAGGCGTCGACTTGCGCGTAGTGCAAGAACTATTGGGCCACAAAACGCTCTCGAGCACCGAAAAATATACCCACGTTTCTATCGAAGAACTCAGTAAAATGTGCAATACTATCCATCCTTCTAATGATTTACTTAAAAAGGAATCATAAGCGATGCAGGTTGCGCATAAGATTCATACCAAAAAAATTTTCTTCCTCTTTGTGGGTATGACGCTGATGCTTATCATCATTTTCATGCGTCTTGCCTACCTACAAATTCATTTAAATGAGCTGTTGCATGTGCAAAGCAAAAAAAATTTCCTGCGCATGGAAGTAATCAAACCTGCACGCGGTAACATTGTCGATTGTCATGGCACACTGCTGGCGACAAATCGTCCTGTGCACAATCTGTATTGGTGCGGCGGCGGCAAGCAAACGATCACCGAAGAGTATCGTCAGATGCTCGAAAAAATCGAATTAATTATTGGCAGCCCCATTCTGAGTAACACGCACCTAGTGGATGATATTCGGCGCGCAGAGCGTCAACAAAATCGTGTATTGCTGAAAGGCGATTTAAGTTTTGAAAAATTATGTCAACTCGAGGAACTATTTCCTGAAGGTGACAGCCTGTGTATTGAAACAGAGTTTCAACGTTTTTACCCGCATGAATTTTGCGCAAGTCACCTGCTTGGCTATTTGGGCAATATAAAAGTAGATCCCCAAGGACGCATGGGCATTGAGCAGATTTGGGAAGACCAGTTGCGAGGAAAACAAGGCGTGCAACAAAAGACAATCAATTCTGTCGGCAGAAGTTTGATGGTGCAAACCATTGAAGAAGCACTCGCAGGCACTGATATACGCACAACCCTCGACCTGAACATTCAACAACTGATTGAGACTATTTTTCCTGAAGACGCGAATGGCACCTGCATCCTCATGAAGCCCGGTGATGGTTCCATTGTTGCACTAGTGTCTCGTCCCAATTTTGATCCCAATAAATTTCTTGCGCCACTGTTAACCGCAGATTGGCAAGCCATGCAAGAAGAGCAGTTGTTTCTTAATCGAGCTTTCAGTGCAAGCTATCCGCCCGGCTCCATTTTTAAATTGGTCACTGCCAGCGCTGCCCTGCAAGAAAATATCATTACCCAAGAAACCTGTTGGTTTTGTCGCGGCTACATCACCTTTGCTGACCGCAAGTACCGCTGCCAATGCCATAAGACCTGGGGAAATGCAGAGCTTACTGCAAAACAGGCTTTGGCGCGCTCATGCAATACCTTTTTCTATGAAATTGGGAAAAAAATTCCTATCGACACACTTGCCAATTATGCACATCGTTTTGGGCTTGGCGAAAAAACTTCATCAAGCTTCCCGGAAAAAACCGGACTCATTCCCACTAACCGATGGAAAATGCAAACCAAAGGCGAGCGTTGGTGGCCCGGTGAGACGCTACAAGCAACTATTGGTCAAAGTTTCCTTTTGGTAACACCCATACAAATTGCTCGCATGATCGCCAGCATTTTTACGGGTTACCTGGTAGCACCACGCATTGTTGCTGATGAGCCAATCGTACAGGTACCATTAAATATTGCTCGGTCAACACGCGAGTTTTTACAAGACTCGATGAAATCGGTAGCTACACAAGGTACTGGACAAAGAATGAGTCGACTCAAAGATTTTGAAATTTTTGCAAAAACAAGTACCGCACAAACCTCGGGACTTGAAAAACGAGATCTAGGTAATGAATATCTTGAGCATGGATGGTTTGTGGGACACTTCCAATATAAACAGTACGAACCATTGGTGTTGGTGCTGCTTATCGAAAATGCAGGTACTGCACGAATTGCAACCGGCGTTGCAAAGAAATTTTTACTCGAATATAAAAAATTCATGGATATGACGCATGCGTAATTTTGCACAATCAGTTTCTTTTGTTAGGAATTTTCAGGTTTAGTAATGTATTTGATTACAAGAATGTATCCTCATCCACCTGATGTCATCCTGAACTTGTTTCAGGATCCATAGAATAATTATGGGATCATGTTAATATCTGAGGAGAAAACCAGATCTAGATTTACCATATATGTTGGAAAAATTGTTTTTTCGAAAAACAAACTCATGAATTGATTTGTTGAAGAATTCTTGATATCAGTTCACTGGATCCTGAAACAAGTTCAGGATGACATCGGAGGACAGCAAAATTAATCAACAATAGATAAAAATATTCCATTTGATGGCAACTAGTCGATCTAGGTCAACACTATAAAAACGAAAAGGAATCCCATGAAAAAACTTGCACTAATCTTACTCGCCACTTCTTCTATCATTTCACCACAACTTGTCATCACTAACTTGCCAGCAGAAAAACAAGAGGTTGTCGCAGAGGAACAACAAGCACCCGCTGCACCTCAGCAAACAACCATAGTTCAACAAGAATCACAACAAGCACCTTCCTGGAAAAAATTTTTTACCACGTATGCATCAACCATAGTGGCTGGCGTGCCCGTTGGTATGACGACGGGCGCATTATGTGCTTATGTTGAAGGCAAGACTGGGTGCCCACTATTCCTTAGTTGGCTCATATTTTGGGGCGTGCGTGGCACGATGGTGAAAACTATTTGCGATGATATGGAGCGTAATCATATTCCGCACAACAGATTGCGAGCTCATGAGTGCGCTTTTGTCGCTGATTGGGCCACTTATTTTGCAATATTAACTACCTGTTTTGCAAAAACAGCCTGGTGTTGTAAATTTGCTCAATCTCAAATCAGTTAGCCTTAAAAACTTTAACCTATGATCTTGTCCAATCCAAAATGAAGCAAATGAAGCGCTCACCGGCTTAAAAGACGGTGTATCGCGCGGAATTCTTCGAAGCCAGAAATAGTGACCCTACTTCGCTCTACGAGCTTCGAAGGGTTCTACCCTGCCATTCATCCCCAGCCTTGAAAGGCATGGGGTTTTCTGGCGAAGTAGAATAAAAAACCGCCATCAAAATTGATGGCGGTTAATTTTTTTGCTTGGTTGATTACTTTTCAACACCGTGAGCTTTTTTTACTCGTTGCGCTAATCTACTGATTTTGCGAGCTGCGGTATTGTGGTGAATAACACCTTTGCCTTTTGCACGAGCCAATTTGCTTTCTGCTTCGCGCAGCAATGTCATGGTGGTTGCTGCATCAGTACCTTCTTCGAGAGCTACTAATACTTTTTTGATTGCTGTTTTTACTGCTGTTCTACGTGCAAGATTTACTTCGTGGCGCACTATATCTTTACGCGCCTTCTTTTTAGCCGCTGCTAAATTTGCCATATTTTGTAACCCTTAAAGAAATCTAAACAATTTTTTTTACTTTTCCTGCTTTGACACACTTTGTACAGACCTTACCACGATGCACTGCACCAGAATTATCGCCTGCGCAGCTATAACGCATCATATGCACATTAGGAAAAACCCAACGTTTTACTTTGTTATTGGCATGGCTGACCAAGTTTGCAACTTGAGGTCTTTTTTCACAAACAGTACAAATTCTTGCCATTGCGTATAATCCTTATCTAGTTTACCCCAAGCTCACTATTTTTCGCTTGGGACCCATAATTTATTTCGGACCCTCAATCTAAACTATTACGCAGATTGGTAAAGGGTCAACACGATAGATACTATTCTAATCAAAAAAAGGCTTTTTTTCAAATGAAATCTAGGATTTGAGAATATCCTTTAGCGATCGGTACAGTTGAGGTGTCATCGCCAGGCAGGATTTTGCGTCTTTTGTTATCCTAGCGCCTGCTGAATCTACCACCACCCCACCAGCCTCCTGGACCAACAAACTACCTGCGGCTATGTCCCACCAATATAGTTTTTCAGAGATCATGCCGTCAATCCGCCCGCAGGCTACATAGGCCAGATCCAACGCTGCAGCTCCTAAATGGCGGAAGGTATAGGGGAAAGGTATTTTATCAAGCAAGTTTTTATAGCCATGGGCATCGGTGTAGGTAAAACAAATAACAGGAGAATAATTCTCATGCTGCAGTACTTTAATCGGTTTACCATTGAGGCTTGCACCTTCTCCAGCCTTGGCATAAAAAAATTCGTCAAGCAAGGGTTGATATACAACACCTTGTACAACAGTCCCCTTGTAGGTCAAAGCCACCGAGATGCAAAAATAACCAATATGGTGACCAAAATTATTGGTTCCATCGAGCGGGTCGATCACCCAGCAATAATCTCCACTGCCTTGAGCTCCTGATTCTTCGGCTAAAATAGCGGAACCGGGCAACAAGTTTTCTAGTTCTTTTTTTAGCAGATTCTCACTTGCAATATCGGCTTCAGTAACCAAATTCATAGGGGATTTTTCATGCATCTGCATGTGCGCTTTGCGGTAGACATCTAGTATCAACTTGCCTGCGGCCCGTACGATGGTTTCTAGCGCACTAGAATCTACGCCTATCATTATGTATTCCTTCATAATTGGATTTATGGTTCGATACGATTTGCTTTCGCAAATCACTCACCACGAGCGGGGAAATAATATCTTCCCCCGGTCATCCCGAGTAGCCGCTCACGGCGTATCGAAGGACTATGCTAATTGATGAGAAATACGTGGTTCAAGACCCAACAACTCATAAATTTCGCTCGCATAGAGTGTTTCTTTTTCGAGCAATTTATTGGCCAATAGATCGAGCTTATCACGATTTTTTCTCAAAAGATCCATCACCTTCTCATAATTAGTGGTAAGGATTCTACGAATTTCTTCGTCAATTAATGCACCGGTTTTTGCAGAAAATTCCAATTTCTTGTTCGGATTGTACACTACAGGACCTAAATCAGACATACCATAATCACACACCATAGCATGCGCAATCTTGGTAGCAGACTGGAAGTCAGAAGCAGCACCTGTCGTCATATTATTAAATACCAGCTCTTCGGCGGCACGACCACCCAGGGCTGCCATGATGAGAGCAATAAGTTCATCTTTGGTTTGATGATATTTTTCACGTTCTGGCATCCAGTGGGTAACGCCCAAGGCACCACCTCGCGGCACAATAGTCACTTTGTATAAGGGATCAGATTCATTTGGTTTTAACAATCTAATAAGCGCGTGCCCTGCTTCATGGAATGCGGTAATTTTAAGATCTTCAGGCGTTTGGCGCATTGTCTTATTTTCTTTACCCAGCATCGCTTTGTCACGTGCAAGATCAATATCATGCATCGTCACCAATTCTTGATTCTTTTTAGAGGCAATAATGGCAGCTTCATTTAGTAAATTGCCTAAATCAGCCCCTGAAAATCCGGTTGTGCCTCGTGCAACTCTCTGCAGGTCAACATTTGGATCGAGCTTGATATCTTTTGCATGCACCTGCAAAATTTGTTCACGGCTAATAAGATCAGGAAATGGCACAAAAACGGTACGGTCAAAACGACCAGGACGCAATAATGCTTTATCTAACACATCTGGTCTATTGGTTGCAGCAATCACAATTACTGAGCCACCGGTTGTTTGGAATCCGTCCATTTCTGTCAATAACTGATTCAGCGTTTGTTCACGCTCATCATGACCACCACCAAGTCCACTGCCACGGTGGCGACCAACGGCATCAATTTCATCAATAAAAATAATGCTTGGTGCATTTTTGCGTGCTTGTGCAAATAGATCGCGCACGCGCGCTGCTCCAACGCCCACAAAAACTTCGATAAAATCTGAACCGCTGATGCTAAAGAATGGACAATTTGCTTCCCCAGCTACTGCTTTGGCAAGCAACGTTTTACCATTACCTGGTTCACCAACTAATAAAATACCACGAGGAATTTTGGCGCCCAAACGCTGATATTTAGCGGGATTTTTGAGAAAATCTATGACATCGTGCAGCTCTTCCTTAGCCTCAGCTGCACCAGCTACATGTTCAAAATTCACTTTGATGCTGGACGGCATGAACAATTTTGCTTTGCTTTTGCCCATGGAAAACAAGTTACCGCTACCGCCACCGCTGCCACCGGCAGCTTTAATTTGACGAATGGTATACCAGGCAATCAGAAGGAGCATTAAGAATAAAGCGCCTATAAAGGAGAGATACCAAACATTTGATGGGGTTCCCACTGACGCATCAACATTATGTTGACTCAAGGACTCCCACAAAGATGGGTTATTAACAATGACGGTTTCAAAACGTTCGTTATTTTTGAATATACCTTCAACATGTTGGCCAGTAATATGTACCGATTTAACATCGCCAGCATTAACACGCTTAAGAAAAGACGAATAGCTCAAGGTTTGTACTTGTCGCGTGTAGTCGGTAAGTTTTGTTAATACAAATAGACAGCCTACTATTACTAGTACGGCAACTACAAGATTACGTGGACCCCCTTGAATAGGGCTTTTTTGCTTTAATTTTTTCATGTGATACCTGCTTTTTAACTGAAGAATAATTTCTATTACTAAGATTAAATATACTAAAATAGGTAGCTATTACTTCAATAGTTACCTTAAAAATGAGCAATTATGGGTTGTTTTTAACACTTCTTTAGTATACAACACTCAACTTCACCTGTCGATAGCCTGTAAATAAGGCTTTTCCCTCAAGAGAATTTTTAATCTAATGAACAAAAAAAACCGATACGTGTTACCTAATCGGTTTTTGCATTTATCCAAATTAGTTTTTAGATTTTTTATTTCTAACCTTTTAAAAAAATCTTGCATTAACCATTCCTCCCCGTGATATATTTATATTAGAAATGTTTAAGGGTAATTGCTTAAAAGAAGGGTGTTGTTGTGAGGAGTAATTTAATTCTTAATGGATTGGCAATAGGTATTGCATTAATACTTCTTGGCAATTTAAAAGGTGCTCAAATAGTAAAAATAATTAATAAGAGTGAGTACTCCATATACACGTCTGGAAACAATACATCGAAGAAGGTTGCTCCATTTATGACGGTAAATTTATCACAAGATGCAGGATCGTTTTTTAACAGCTTCACACCATTACAAGTGTACCTAAATGATAAATTAATAGACACACTTACTAAAAGTGATAGTGGTAAGATTTCTTCAAACAAATTAGGCGAATTGTCAAATATTTCTCCGAAAGAGATTACAATAGAAGTTGATAAATCAGGCATTGTAACCTACAAGTAATTTAGCATAAAACTTAGTTTTAAATTTCTTGAATTATTGCTCGAAAATTAATCTGATTCATGGCGATTCTACTCTTCACACCTTTTTGCACGGCGAATAACAAGTAATCTTTATCTTGTTTTAAGATAGACAACATATTCACCATAAAAGGTGGTAAACGCAGAAGATTCGCCTAGTCTATAATTGATGGTTGCACCATGTGTTTCATACGCTGTCAAAAATTCCGCGCTCCATCGCTGCGCGATGTTCTTAAATGTATTATAGGGCATCCAACATGCATCAGTAAGTTCAAAGTCATCTTTTACGATCTCATGCGAAAGTGGTTTTAAAACACACGCAAAACAAACATCAACAATATCATTGCGATCGAGCGCTTCCCGCCAACCGATGATGCCAAGAAATTCGGTATCGATGCCTGTTTCTTCTTTAACTTCGCGCATCGCTGCTTGCCAAATATGTTCGCCTCGCTTAACACCACCAGTAGGAATAATGTAGCCGCGCTCAGGGTAGTAGCGTTCTTTAACCACCAAAATATTATTTTGACCATCGATCACAAGAGCACCAATACCAACGGTATGCGTAGCATAATCAGAAATATGTTCTCTTGAACCTCCTACTAATTCTCTAATAAAAATGAATTCTTGTGCGCTGGTTGCATGATGAAATTCAAACTGATGACGCACAGCAATGGGAATATAGGCAGCTTGTTGCCAAGGAATTTTTAACCACATTATTAAGCTGCTACTGTTCTGTTGCCAATAATTAAAAGACACTACTAATTATCGCTCAAATTCCTCGCTCGTAGCGTTGTCGACAACAGACAGCGTGACATCATTATATTTATTAATGCTGTGAGGCAAAAAAGCGATCGCATTAAGACCTTGTATAAACAAAATAAATGCAAAAAAACAAAAGTACTATGAATTTTGTACGCTGTTAAGCATGGTGACTACCTTCAACCTTCTGCTTTAATAGCCTGCGCGATCAAATCAGATGATTGCAATAGGATTGATAAGTGCTTTGCACCAGGAACAATCTGACCTGTTACCAAATTTTTGGGATTGGCATCTGCGTAAGCCATAACTTTTTCTGCAACAAACTGTTCATCTTGATCACCGATAAACATGATGACCGGTTTATCTAATTTGGCAAAGACTGCATTTGTATCATAAGGTGATGTGGCACAGGACATGGTGAAGGTATAATACCCCACCATAAGAGGATCTGCCAAAATTTCTGGTGAGTAGTTGAAATATACTGCTGGTGTATGGGCACAAAGTCTGCCACCCGAAATGCCACCAAGAATGTATACCCAGGTGCGAACTTTTTTTACAAAACTTGTTTCTGGGCTTGTATGTTCTTTATTGGCTCCCGAGTTTGGACCAAGATAAGGCGCTAAGCAAATGTAGCCAGTAACGAGCGGGGAGGGATTGTTTGCACCATAATTTAAGACAAGCCCAGCACCCGAGGAATGCCCCGACAAATAAATGTTGGCGTGCGGATGTTGCTGGTGCACAAAATCTACAGCTGTAGTTATATCAGTAAAAACTTGTTCTATGGTTGGCGCATCGCCGCGCGCCCCTGCAGACTTACCATGACCTCGAATGTCGAACATATAAGCACCTAGGTTGTACTGCTCTGCAAGTTGCTTGCCAATCAACTGATAAGGGGCATTTGTGTAGGCGCCGCCACCATGATAAAAAATCACAACATTTTTTGGTTCATTGCTTGGCAAGAAGGGATAGTAAGCAAGTTGACTTCCATCGCTAGCTTGCAAAAACAAGGGTTGTTTTAAAGAAAATGCTGGAATTTCATGTATTTCTTCGTATGAAAATGGTTCAACCATGGGGAATATCTCTAGACTTTGTGTTATGAATATCGTGCACATTACGCAAATTATATTTTTTAACAATGAGATCATGCTAATTCCTAGATTCTTTATACTAATATTACTATTTTATAATACTTTTTTCCGTTCTGCAAACCCTATGCTTTAGAGTTTATTTTCTAGGATTTTTCAGTTAGAGCAATTAATCGCACTGGCGCTTCGGTCAGTCCAGCGCCTTTCAGGGGTAGTGCAATAATAAAACTACCTACCGCAGGCAATCGGTCTGCTTGCGCAACATTTTCAATAATAACAATGCCTTTTTTTAATAAAATAGCGTGTACTGGAAAACCATCTTCCTGGCGATCAGGCGAAAGGGTATCAATAGCCAAACCAACAATGCCTCGTTCAACCAACAATTGTGCTGCTTGGGCAGAA